>JANOOM010000271.1:0-7494 GCA_031421335.1 Armatimonadota bacterium | reverse complement strand
TGTGGTAAACTGAGGGCAGACGCTAGGAAGCCGCCGGCGCAGGCGCCTTGCTTTCGGCTTTCGTTTCCTTCTTGGCCGGCTCGGACTTGGTCTCGGGCTTCGCCTCCGTCTTTGCCTCGGGCTTCGCTTCGGGCTTCGCTTCGCCGCTCGCAGCGGGCGCGGCGGCCTCGGTCGAGGGCGTGGAAGCGGCGGCGCTGCTCTCCCCCCCGCCGCTGGACTTGGGGGCGTAATCGTTCACATAAAAGCCGGACCCCTTGAAGGAGATGCCGACGGGGTAGATGCGCTTGCGGAGCTTGCCACCGCAGGTCTCGCAGGTCGTCAGGGCGTCGTCTTTGATGCTCTGGAAGATCTCAAACTGGTTGTCGCAGGAAAGACACTCGTAACCATAAGTCGGCATGGGGAAAACCACCTCATAAATCGCTGTAATCGTTGACTCTACGGTTATTATAACACGTTTCCCCGAAAGGCGGGTTCCCCTTGATACCGACCGACCCACGAACATTAAGCACTGAAGCGCTGACGACGGAGGCCATCAACCCTGCCCTCGCCGATATTGATGCCCTAGACACCGAAACGCGCCTGCGGCTGATGAACGCCGAGGACGCGACGGTCGCCGCCGCCGTCGGGCTTGAGATCCCCTCGATCGCCCGCGCCGTCCAGCGCGCCGCCGCATCCCTGCGCGCAGGCGGGCGCCTGCTCTATGTCGGCGCGGGGACCAGCGGGCGGCTGGGCGTGCTGGACGCCGCCGAGTGCCCCCCGACGTTCGGCGTCGCGCCCACCGTGGTGCAGGGTCTGATTGCGGGCGGCGAGGGGGCCATGTTCCGGGCCGTCGAGGGGGCCGAAGACGACCCTGACCTGGGCGCGGCGGCCATCATCGAGGCAGACGTCAGCGAGAAAGACACCGTGGTCGGCATCAGCGCGTCCGGCCAAGCGCCCTTCGTGCTGGGCGCGCTGCGGCAGGCGGTCAAGCGCGGTGCGGCCACGGTCGCGCTCACCAACAACCGGCCCTCCGAGGTGGAGGCCGTCGCCGCCGTCACCATCGCCGTCGTGGTCGGCCCCGAGATTCTGGCCGGCTCGACCCGGCTCAAGAGCGGGACGGCGCAGAAGATGGTGCTGAACATGATCTCGACCGGGGCCATGATCGAGACCGGCAAGACCTACGGAAACCTGATGGTGGACGTCCAGGCCACCAACCGCAAGCTGCAAGCGCGCGCCGTCCGTATCATCCGCCAGGTCACCGGGGCGAGCGCCGAGCGCGCCGAGGCCGCCCTTTCGGCGGCGGGCGGGTCGGCCAAAGTCGCCATCGTCACCCTCCAGACCGGGGCCTCGCCCGACGAGGCCCGGCAGCGGCTGGGTCACGCGGGCGGCTTCCTGCGCCGCGCTCTGGCGGAAGAATAAGGTATCATCATGGAAAGGGGGGCAAGCCATGGCAACACAGACTTTGGAAGGCACCTGGGAAGAGATCGCCGCACGCGCCGATGAGCTGGCGGGTAAGCACGTCAAAGTGAGCATAGAAACGGACCTGCCGCAGACAGCCGTTGTGCCGAACTTGAAGATGCTGGAGGCGATGCGCGCGGCGGACGAGATCCAGCGCGGGATGAACCCGAAGGCGGGGAGCGACGGTGTGGCGATCATCCGAGACGGCCGCCGAGGAGATATGTATGGCGACGGTCCTGCCGATTAGTCTCTCCTGCACTGTCATAGACGCGAACGTGATGGTCGCGCTATGCGCTAAGGAGCCTCACCGCTACGTCATGCTCGCGGCAGAAATCGAGAAATATGCTCAGGCGGGGAACCTCTTCTACGCGCCAAACATCATCGTCGGGGAGTTGCTCTATGCCCTGCGTCGCAAGCTGACGGAGGGCGTGCTAGACGTGACGGAACATGCACAGGCCGTGCAGAGCCTGCACGTCCGCATGACGGCGATCTTGCCGCCTCCTGGTGGCGAAGCATCGCTCATCCTGCGTGCCGATCAGATCTGTAATGGTTACGGGTACAGCCGCTCCGCCGACGCTCTCTACATTGCGCTGGCCGAAGAACTCTCGCGGACTTACACGACGCGCCTGCTGACCTTTGACCAGGGCCTGCCCAAGCAGGCCGCACAGAACGCGCCGCTCGTCAGCGTCCATCTGCTGACATGACCCCCACCCCGCCGCCCCTCACATTGCGCCTCCTGACCGCGCTGGCCTCGCTGCTCCTCCTTGGCGGCGCGGCGGGCGTGCTGGCCGGTGCGCTCAGTCCATGGGCGACGTTCCGGGTCTTCCACAACATCGAGGTCAACCTACCCGGCTTCGTCTTCCCCTGGGGCGGGCTGTGCCTCGCCGTCGCCGCCCTCGTCCTGCTGGGGATGCGGCGCTCGCCCCTCCTGTGCGCGCTGGGCGCCCTGCTCGTGCTGCACCAGACGGGCGAAGCCAGGAAGCGCGTCCCGGAGCGGGTCAAATTCCAGCTCGCCGGGTCGCAGCTCGAATTCTCCGCCTCCATCAACCGCCTGCTGGACCAGTTCCACATCCCCGATATCGAGGTCGCTAATCTTAATACGCCCAATCCCGACCTGCTCGGGGCCGGACTGGGCTGGACCATGTACGGCGCTTATGGGCTGCTGCTGGGCGCACTGATCGGCCTGCCGTCCGACCCGGCCGCCGTATGGCTGTTCACCCACAGCGTCCGCGTCCGGTGCCGGGCCTGCGGGGCGCGGCGGCTGCTGGCCCGGCCCGCGCCGTTTTGCCCTTCCTGCGGCGTTTCCACGCTGCCCAGAGGCGTCCGGCTTTGCCCGCAGTGCGGCACGCGGGCGCGGCGCGGCGACCGCCACTGCGCCGCCTGCGGGACGGCGCTGCCGCTGCCGGTGAAATACGCTTGACAGCTTGGCGGGCGTGTGATAGAAAGGGCGCGGGCAAACTTATGTTTGCCCACGCCCAGAGGAGTACCGCCTGCCATGTTACGCTCACCGCATCTGCGCCTGCTCGTCGCCGACTTCCCCGCCTGCTTCCGCTTTTACCGTGACGTTCTCAGCTTTGCGCCGTGCTTTGGTTCTGAGGACAACGTCTACACGGAGTTCAGCGTCGGCGATCAGACGCTGGCCCTGTTCCGGCGCGACCTGATGGCCGAGGCCGTGGGGACCTCCGGCAAAGCGGCAACGGCGGACGCGCAGGACCGCGTCGCGCTGATACTCGCCACGGACGACGTAGACCAGGCCGTCGCCGCGCTGCGCGCTCAGGGCGTGACGCTGGCGGCGGGGCCGCAGGACCGGCCCGAGTGGGGCATCCGCGCGGCCCACTTCCGAGACCCGGATGGGAACCTGATCGAGATCAACAGTCCCCTCCCGGTCTGAGAGCCAGGCGCTCATCGCACCAGGGTCAGGCTGGATTCTTCCCAGTGGTCGGTCAGGCTGCGGTGTTCAAAACAGTTCTCATGCGGCTGCACCAGCACTTCCCTCTGGGTCTTCTGCGATAGCAGGCCGCAGCGCCAAACGGCCGCCGTCTGTGTGCCGCTGGGCGAGGTCAAATAAACGCGGTTCTTGTGGCGACATGTCGCGCACTCGTGCTGGGCTTCAGTCGCTGGGGTCGGTCGTTCCAGTAGTTCCAGTGTCATGCGTTGCTCCTTAGGTCTATTGCCATTCCTAACGTCAACGCCATTATACCGGGGTTCGTTCCAGTTTTATATAAAACAATCTGTGACTTTTGCGCGTGTGACATGCTTGGCTACTCTGGGGAAGGAGAAAGCGAGTGAAAAACGCCGGTCGCCCACTTTGATCGCGTCCCACGGCACGTTCGCGGGTATAGGGCGCGACTCAGGTATAATAAAGGACATGGAAGACCACCAGAAGAACATCCGCAACTTTTGCATCATCGCCCACATTGACCACGGCAAGTCTACGCTGGCCGACCGGCTCCTGGAGTTCACCGGGACGGTCCAGCGGCGGCACATGCAGGAGCAGCTCCTCGACTCGATGGACATTGAGCGCGAGCGCGGCATCACGATCAAAATGGCCGCCGTCCGGATTAACTACAAGGCGCTGGACGGGCAGGAATACGAGATGAACCTGATCGACACGCCTGGCCATGTGGACTTCACTTACGAAGTCTCGCGCTCACTCGCCGCCTGCGAGGGAGCCGTGCTGGTCGTGGACGCTGCCCAGGGGGTCGAAGCGCAGACGCTGGCAAACGTCAACCTCGCCTTGAACAACCACCTGGAGATCGTCCCGGTCATCAACAAGATAGACTTGCCCGCCGCCGACCCCGACCGCGTGGCGGAGGAGATCGAGGAAGTGCTGGCGATTGATGCCACCGAGGCCATCCGTGCCTCGGCCAAAGAAGGCATCGGGACCCAGGAGATCTTGGAGTCCATCGTCCGCCGCGTCCCGCCGCCGCAGGGGGACGCCCAGAAGCCCCTGCGCGCACTGATCTTCGACAGCCACTTCGACGCGCATCTGGGCGTCGTCGCTTACGTCCGCGTGCGCGACGGCGAGATCGCGGCGGGCACGCAGATCCGGGCGATGGCGAGCGGGAAGACCTTCGACGTGACCGCCGTCGGCATCTTCGCGCCGCGCATGAAGCCGGTTGCGAAGCTGATGACCGGCGAGGTCGGCTACATCACGGCCAGCGTCAAGACCGTCGGCGACTGCCGCGTGGGCGACACCCTGACGGTCGCCCATAACGGCGCGACCGAGGCGCTGGCGGGCTACCGCCAGGCCCTGCCGGTCGTCTTCTGCGGCTTGTACCCCGTAGACAGCAGCCAGTACCCGGAATTGAAGGAGGCCCTGGGCCGGCTCCAGCTCAACGACGCCGCCCTGACCTTCGAGCCGGAGTCGTCGGCAGCCCTGGGCTTCGGCTACCGCTGCGGGTTCCTCGGCCTGCTGCACCTGGACATCGTGCAGGAGCGCCTGGAGCGCGAGTTCAACCTGACCCTGATCGCGACCGCCCCGAGCGTCATCTACAAGGTCCACCTGACCAGCGGCGAGACGGTGGACGTGGACAACCCGGCGAACCTGCCTCCGCCGTCCGAGATCGCCAGCATGGACGAGCCGTATGTGACGGCCAGCATCATCATCCCGGCCATCTACGTCGGCACGGTCATGGACATGGCCCGGGAGCGGCGCGGCGTCTACCTCCGCACGGAGTACCCGGCCAAGGAGCGGGTGATGATCTTCTACAAGCTGCCCTTGAACGAGATCCTGATGGACTTCTTCGACCAGCTGAAGTCACGCACCAAGGGCTACGCCTCGTTCGACTACGAGATGAGCGGCTACGAGCCGTCCAACCTCGTCAAGCTCGACGTCAAGATCAACGACGATCCTTTAGACGCCCTCTCCTTCATCACGCACCGGGACAAGGCGTATGAGCGGGGCCGTCAGCTTGTGGACAAGCTCAAAGAGGTCATCCCGCGCCAGCAGTTCGAGATCAAGCTGCAGGCGGCCGTCGGCGCCAAAGTGGTCGCCGCCGAACGGATTTCGGCCCTCCGCAAGAACGTCATCGCCAAGTGCTACGGCGGCGACATCACCCGCAAGCGACAGCTGCTGGAGAAGCAGAAGGAGGGCAAGAAGCGCATGAAGAGCATCGGCAGCGTCGAAATCCCCCAGGAGGCGTTTATGAGCGTCCTCAAGCTCGGGAGCGATTGACGGCGCGACATTGATGGGAATGAACCATTAGAAAGGGGCAGCCTCGGGCATGCCCCTCTCTTTGTTTGTGCCCGCCCCGGTGTGACAATTTTCGCGCTGGGGCATCTTCTTTACTGATGTTACGCAGTCCCGCCCTGAAGGGCAGGTCTGGGGGGCCTGCGGCCAACCGGTCTGCGACCGGCAAGATTAAGACAGGGATTCTCTCGCGCCCACAGGGCGGTCGGCGTCTCGCCCCCCAGACGGGTCGTTTACGGCCCGGTCACAGCACGTGCGTAACGTCATTTACATGATACCAATTTTGTATGATGTCAATAGAAGAAGGAAAAGCCGATGCTGAGTGATTCACTGGCACACGCGCGGATCGAAGTGTTTCAGTTGGAACGCCTTTTGGAGAACTGCGACGACGACGACGAGCTGGCGCGAGATGTCGTAGCGGACTTCCTGGACACCGCCCCGCCCCTGCTGGCGCGTCTTGCCCAGGCGGTCGCGGACGGCGATGCTATCCACACCCGCCTAGAAGCACATTCGCTGAAAGGCAGCGCCCAGATACTGGGGGCAGAGGCTCTAGCCGGGGTCAGCCTGGATTTGGAGGAGGTGGCCAAGCGCGGCGAGGTGCTGCAGACGCCGGGCCTGCTGACCCGGATCGAGGGGGAGTTCCGCCGCGTCCATCCCCGCCTGAAAGAGTACCTGGGCACGGCCTGAGCGCGGCTATCTTCCCCTCGTTCTTTCTGAATCGTTCTTTCTGAATCGTTCTTTCTAAGTCGTTCTTTCTAAGTCGTTTTTTCTACTTGATCGCGATCAGCTCGACATCGAAGACCAGGGTCGAGTTCGGCGGGATGTTCGGGGTCGGCGAGTCCGCGCCGTAGGCAAGGTCGGCGGGGATGACGAGGCGGCGCTTCCCGCCCACCTTCATGGCCGCCACACCTTCATCCCATCCCTTGATAACCGCGCCGCCACCGACCGGAAACTCGAAGGGATCGGTGCCATGGTCATAGGACGAGTCGAACTTGGTACCATCGGGCAAAGCACCCACATACTGCACCGCGACCGTCTGGCCGGAGTCGGGGCTGGGGCCGGTCCCGACCTTGATGTCGTAGTACTGGAGGCCGGATGGGGTGGACTTCAGCGTGATGGTCTTGCCGTTGATCTTGGTGGTGGCCGGGGTATGGGAAATGTCGGCGGAAGGCGGCGTGATGGCTTCCGGCCCGGCAAGTGCCGGTCCGGGAGGAGCCTGAGCAGTCGTGGATGCCGCCGGCGTACTGCTGGTGTCTGTGCCTTTACTGCCGCAGCCGGGGGCGGCGACCAGCAGCGCTCCAGCCAGCATGAGCGCTTTCGTCGTGAACTTCATAGGTCAGATCCTCCTGAGATCGCTTTCCATTGTACCTGACCGGAGTAGATTTTTCCGGCGCGCAGACTGCAAAGCAGGGTGTTCGCCCGCTTTTGGTGAACAGTGAGAGCATGAACTTCGCATCACGGGCCTTGCTCCTGTTGACCACTGCCCCCGTCCTCTTCGGCGCAGCCACCCTCGTTCCCCTTTCAGCACAGGCGACGCCGCGCGTTGGGTCCCCCGACACGGCGACCGCCGAGCCGTCGGTCTCCCGGCCCACGACACGGCCCCTCAAGGTGGCGCTGTTCCAAAACCTCGCGTTCACGGACTACACCCCGAAGGCGTACCGTTACCTGCCGCCGCCAGGCGGGGCGCGTCGGTGGGCGAAAGTCGTCCTCGTGGCCGATTTCTCGGTCACGCCGGGCCGTCAGTTCGACCGCACCGGGCAGATCGTCCTGGGCCGGACGAACCTTTATTTCGGCACCACCATGGAGCCGTCACGCCTCGTCGGCCCGACCTGGCATGTGGAGCGGGATGTCACGGACGACGCCGC
>JANOOM010000270.1:0-5876 GCA_031421335.1 Armatimonadota bacterium | reverse complement strand
ACGAATGAACTGCTGGACGAGGCAGTCACGCTGCTGAAATCGAAGGGCTACCACGACCTGGTGCTGATTGTGGACAGCCTGGACCGCATCGTCCTGCGCGACATCCCCAACAGCCAGTTTAACACGCACGAGCAGTTGTTCATCAACCGTGGGACACAGCTCGCCGAGATCCGGTGCCACGTCGTCTACACCGTGCCGATCTCGATGATCTTCTCCCCTAAGGCCACCGCGCTGACGACCATCTTCAGCAAGGCCCCATTCACGCTGCCGATGGTGAAGGTCCTCAGCCGGGAGCGTCAAGACAACCCGGCGGGCCTCAAGGCGATGGGAGACATCATCCGCGCCCGCCTGACGGTGGCAGAGGTGGTGGAAGCAGACGCCTTTGACTCCCCCGAAACTTTGGACTATCTCTGCCGCATGAGCGGGGGACACACGCGGAACCTACTCATCCTCCTGCGCTCCGCCTGCGACTACCTTGATGCGCTACCTGTGACGCGGGCGGTCCTGGAGGAAGCGATACAAGGTATGCGTACCGACTTTGAGCGCGCACTAAACCGGTCGTCGTTCTTTAACACCCTGCGCTTCATAGACCGGACGCAGCACCTACCGGGAACCGAAGACGAGCAGATATTGCTTTACAACCTCAGCATCCTGGAATATATTAATGGGGAATCATGTTATGTAGTTAACCCACTTGTCCGCACTATGAGCAAGTTCCAAGAAGCTAGTCAGGTAACGCCTTGAAACCTGCGAGCGGGAGGTGACATACCATGTCAGCCAGCACAAAAATTCCTGTTAAGCATAAGTCGCCCGACTCAGCACAGGTCCTTGGCCGCTTGGTGCGGATGGTGAGCCGCGCCGATGACTTCGTGCTTGGCTTTGTCAAGTGCAACCACCCGCGACAGCAGGAAGAGATGCGGCGGCAGCTCTTGGCACGTCTGGGCGACAAGCGCGTTCTAGAAGTCGAGCTGGATAAACCGCTTGTTAGCCTCCTGGATGAACTGGCCGCGCGTTTAGACTCCAGCAACCCGCCGGATGTCGTCTGCGTGTACGGCCTGGAAAGGTCAATCAACGAGCTTCAAGAGGCGTCTCCTGTCTTGGGCCGGCTGAACAACGACCGTGACTTGCTGCGCCGCGCTGTGCCCGCACCGCTGCTAATTTGGCTGCCCGATTTTGCGCTTGATTTCATCGCGCGGGGCGCCCCTGATTTCTGGGCCTGGCGGTCGGGGGTTTATGAGTTTGCCACGGAACGGGCGCTCTGGCAGCGGGAGAGTTCGGCCAGCTTTGCACTAGACGCTTTCGCAATATCCGCACTCAGCCTTGGCGAAAAGAGAATTGAGATCACTCGTTTGAACGGACTACTCCGTAGTGCTTACGACCTACCACAACAGAATAAGCGCGAAAAAACTATTGTCATTGGCTTACTCTTCCAGTTGGGTCTGCTTCATTCGAGCCTGAGCGAATGGAGTGACGCGAAAATTTGCTACGAGCACGGCGCCGAGATTGGTGAACAGATTGGTGATGACACGGCAACCGAGCGGTGTTTACACGAACTTGCACGGCTACAACAGATCGCGGGCCATTTAGACGGAGCGGCGAGACTGTACGAACGAAGTCTGGACATTGCACGAAGGGTAGACGATAAGATTAGCATCGCTAGTAGCATACATAATCTGGGTGTTCTTCATCAAAGTCAAGGAAGATTTGAAGAGGCGGCTCAGTTATATCAGCAAAGCCTTAAAATAAAAGAAGCAATAGGCGACAGAAAGAGTGTCGCAAGCAGCATCCAACAACTTGGCCTCATCCAGCATGAGCTAGGGAATCTGGAAGATGCGAAGCTCCTGTACCAGCAGAGTTTTGACATAAAAGAAGAAGTGGGTGACAAAGCGGGGATGGCAGCAACGATACATCTGCTCGGAATGCTCAGGCAAGAGGAGGGTGATTATCAGGGAGCGCAGGAATTGTATGACCGCAGCCTGATTATTAGTGAAAGTCTCGGCGATGAATTTGGTCAAGCATTGACTCAAGCGCAAATCGGAGTGTTACAGCAGGCACGGGGGCGTCTCCGTCAAGCAACTCAAAACTACTTGAAGGCATGGTTGACATTTTACAAACTGGGCGCAACGCAGTCTAATCTAACGGCAAAGAAGTTATGGACAATTCGGGAGCAGGTTGGCGAAAAACAGTTGCATTGCTGGGTGGCTGAATATCATGGGCTACAAGCGGCTGAGATCAACAGGAGATTAGATAAAGCGCTTTCTCTGCTGGCCGCTCCGATATTATAAGGGCCAGTAGCGATCGGTTGAGCCGCCATTTATAGCACGCTTTCCCCCGACTCCCCCGTGCGGATGCGCCGCGCCTCCGCCGCCGGCAGGACGAAGATCTTGCCGTCGCCCTCTTCGCCGGTGCGGGCCTGTTCTAACAAAATCTCGATCACCTCGTCCACGGCCTCGTCGCGGACGGTCAGTTCCAGCTTGATCTTGGGGGGGAGGCGCATGATGTACTGTTCGCCCCGGAACAGGTCGGGGCGCTGGCCGCCGGCCCGACCCGACCCGCGCACGTCGCTGACCGTCATGCCGGTGATGCCGGCCTCGGCCAGCGCGCTTTTGACCGCTTCCAGGCGCAGGGGCCGGATGATCGCCTCGATTTTCTTCAACGGTGCCTCTTTCTGCTTGTCTTCTTTGTGGCTGCCATCGGGTAAAATGGGGAAAAGACTTCGCGCGTGTGTCTCCCCGGAGTGACACGAAAGGACACCCGTTTTATGCATCGCCTGTCTCGGTGCCTCTCGCTCTTCTGCGCCGCCGCAGCCGCTGGCGGCCTTTTCGTACTTCCCCACCCCGCCACCGCCCAGACTGATGGAACGGTCCCATCGGGCAGCCGGCTGACGGCCCGCCTGCGGCTCGGCGACGGCCGGCAGACCTGGCACCCGTCGCGCCGGCAGCTCGGCGTCGGTTACGCGCCCGGCTCCTCGGACACCAGCCCGGCGGGTCAGGTCAAGTTCGTCATCAACCGCGCCAAGACGCGCGCTTATTTTCGGGGCATTGCCCCCTATGTCCGGCGCGGGGCCAAGAACGCACACGTCGTTCTGGTGGAAGCGAGCGCCCACGATCAGGGCATGGACGAAGTCCCCGCGCAGGTCGTCCCCGGCTATGACGGGGCGGCCCTGGACGTGGACGCCGCCGTGGACCTGGTCCAAAAGACGATGGAAACGAGCCCGAGCGTCATCCACATCATTCTGCCCGTCAAGACCAAGCCGGCTAAAGTCTCGGCCGCACAGCTTCAAGGGGTGGACGCCCGCGTCGGCTACTTCGTGACGCGGTTCAACCCCGGCGACGAGGGACGCACGGCAACGGTGCGCCGCGCGATCTCGATCATTGACGGGACGATCGTCCCGCCGGGCGGCGTGTTCTCCGTGGACAAGACGGTCGGCCCGCGCGACCCGGCCCACGGCTTCACCGGCATGGGCCACGTCTTCGTGGACGGCCACATGGAATTACAGAGCGGCGGCGGCATGTGCCAGGTGGCGACGACGCTCTTCAACGCCGCCATGCTGGCGAACTTGAAGGTCGTCGAACGCCACCAGCATGTCCGCACGGTGCCCTATGTGGATCCAGGGCGCGACGCCACCATCTACCACGGCCAAAAGGACTTCAAGATTCAGAACAACACGGACGCGCCGCTCTTGATTTCCTATCGAACGAACCGCAGTCACGCCATCGTCTCGCTGTTCGGCAAGGGCGTGCCGGGCCGCAAGGTGCGGCTGGTCGCCTCGTACCGACGGCTGGGCGAGCGGCACTACATCGGGACCTTTAACCGGGTCGTCTACGAGCCTGGCAGCGCGCCGCAACGGGGGCAGCCCTTCCGTAGTGATTACAAATGGCCGGAGACGCTGGACTATAGCCGCTAGGCCAGGTAAATCGAAAAGAAGGGGCGCGAGTTTACTCGCGCCCCTTCTTCTTTTTATCTTTCTTGTCGGCTCGGTGCTTGCGCCGCCCGAGTTGGAATTGGAGCATCTGCCAGTACATCCGGGCGCGCGAGGCCACCCCACGCGTCCAGCCCAGTTTCTCCTCTTTCATTGGGTGGGTCACGCCGCGCAGGGTAACGTCCTTGCGGATCATGCCCTGGCTGTGGACGTAGTCGTTGATCGCAAGCTCGATGCCGTAGCCGACGGACTCCAGATCGGGAATGTGCAGGAAGACCTCGCGCTTGATCGCCCGCTGGCCGGTGATGGCGGGCGCGAAGAATTGGGCCATGTCGGTCCACAGGCGCCCGCCCTTGAAGATGCCCATCGCCATGGTCGCCTCGCCCGAGCAGACCGGGGCGAGCAGGTCCTGCACGTGGCGCGGCGTCAGCCCGACGAGATCCGCGTCGAAGAACAGCAGGACGTCGGCCTCGGTGCGCGTCGCGCCCTCGCGCATGGCCCCGCCCTTGCCCTTGTTGTGCGGCAGCGTGACGACCCGGACACCCGCGACCGCCGAGGCCGCATGGGCGGTGCCGTCCGTGGAGCCGTCGTTGACGACGATCACCTCGTCCACGGCGGCCACGCAGGTGAGGGCGTTCAAGACGGCGGTGATGCGCGCTTCTTCGTTATAAGCCGGGATGATGGCCGCGACCCTCATGGGCAGCCCCTTGCGCGGCAGCGGCTCGGGCCGTTGACGGGGTCGTAATTTCGGCAAGAGAGTGGCAAGCGGCGAACTCACTTATTTATTGGTGCTTCGTATCGGAGGAAGCCATGACGGCTGCCGGGGTCGGCATCTTGGTGGCGAGCAGGAGGGTCGGGTAGTCAATGCCGTTCTTGGCGGCGGCCAGCTTGTCCTCGCCGACTTGATAATTCTCCTGGAGGTAGGCACCCTTATTCGCGCGCAGCTCGCGAAGCTGCTCTTCGGCCCGCAGGATGCGGTTCTCGTTGATCGGGTGGTCCCGCGAGTAGGGAACGGGCTGGCCGGGGTACTTCTTGTCCTCAGCTTCGAAGATCTGGAAGGTGCGGATCATGCCGCTCGGGTCGTACCCGGCGTTGTAGGCGAACTTCTCGCCCCAGCGGTCCGCCTCGAACTCGGCGATCCGGCAATAGTGGAGCTGGTCCAGCTCGAACAGGGCACCGCCCGCCTGGCTGAGTGCGTTGGAGCGGCTGAGGACGGAGGCGAGGTCCACCAAAAAGCCCTTGCCCTCGGAGTCGGCGATGGATTTGACGACATGGCGGCGGACGACGTGAGATGCCTCGTGGCCGATGACGCAGGCGAGGGCGTCGTCGTCCTTGCCGATCTTGTCGTACAGGCCCCGGTACAGATAGACGTAGCCGCCAGGAATGGAAAAGGCATTCAGCTCGGGGCTGTCAATGACGCGGATGCGGAACGAGACATCCGGCCGGTCTTTCTGGGCCTGGGCGAAGATGGGCGTGGCGATGTCCAGGACGCGCCGGTTTATCTTGCCGTCCATGACGAACTTGGCCTGGTTGTCTATCTGGAGGGCATAGTCCCGGCCCAGCTCATTTTCCTGGGACGTGTTCATCATATTGGAGTGTATCTGTCCGCTCTGGCATCCCGCTCCCGCCAGCAGGGCGGCGAAAGCGGCGCCCATCACCAGAAGGGGGCGGAACGGCCTACGGTTGTTGTTATTCATGGGGGTCTTTCTTGCGAGTCAAGCCGCTTCCCACGGAAGGATTCAAGGTGAGTGACGGTCGGTAACGGTGCGCGCCGCGCGCCAGAGCGCATCGGCCTGCCGACGGAGCTGTTCGGTCTGCACCTGGAGGTCGCGCAGGGACCGGCGCGTCTGCGGCGATTGGGCGCCGTCGAGGGCGTCCTTTAAACCGTTCGCGCCCCGCCGGAGTTCCAACCCGGTCACGGGCCAGTCGCCTTGCGGCGCGGGTGACCGGTCTC
>JANOOM010000269.1:0-2172 GCA_031421335.1 Armatimonadota bacterium | reverse complement strand
ATGCCCATGCCGACTTCGTTGGAGACGAGCAGCACGAGGGCCGGGGACGCCTGCGCCGCACTCAGAAGGTCGGCGACGGCGGCCTCGGCCCCGGCTTCGTCCCAGACGTCGGCGTCGCAGTGCGCGGCGTCGCCCGCCCGCAGCATGTGGTTGGTCACAAAGAACGTCAAGCAGTCTACCAGGATGACGCCCGCGTCCCGCTCCCGGCGCAGGACGCCGGCCACGTCCAGTGGCTCCTCGATGGTGCGCCAGTGGGCGGGCCGGCCTTCTTGATGCCGGGCGATGCGGGCGGCCATCTCGCCGTCGCCCGCCGTCGCGGTCGCCACGAACAAGACGGGGCGGCCGTCCGCCGCGCGCTCGGCCCGCTCCTGGCCGTGACGGCTCTTGCCAGCCCGTGCCCCGCCCAATATCAGTGTCAGGCTCATTTCGTAAATCCTTCCGGGTGCAGGGCGCGCGCCACCGCGAGTAGCCCCAAGCCCAGGCGCGGGCCGGGGCGGTCGGTCAGGTCACCCGTCACGGCGAACACGCGGCCTGACCGGGCGGCGCGCAGGGCGCGGGCGCCGGGGAAGTCCAGCGCTTTGTTGTTCACGCCGGAGAGGATGACGTCGGGTTGGTCCCGGAGCAGGCGCTCCGGCGAGTACGACGGGTAGCTCTGGCCCATGCCCTCGGCGACATTGGCGCCGCCGGCCAGTCGGACCAGATCACCGATGAAGCTGCTCCCGCCCGCCGTCATCAGGGGCTTGTCCCAGACGACGACGAAGACGCGCGGGCGGGGCCGGCCTTGCACGGCCCGGCGCGCGGCGTCCGATGCCGCCCGCATCCGCGCCAGTGTCGCCGCCGTCGCCCGCGGCGTCCCGGCCAGGGCGCCGAGCGCGGCGATGTCCTTCTCGACATCGGCGTAGGTTGCCGCCGCCGTGACATAGACCGGGGCACGCCACAAAGCGGCCAGGGCGTCCGCCCGCGCTGGGGGCAGTCCTTGTTCGGCCAGGATGACGAGGTCGGGTCTGATCTGCCGGATCTTCTCGGCACTCGGCGTGATCGGCCCGCCGACGTGCGGCAGGGTGCGGGCGGCGGGCGGGAAGTCGCAGAAGATGGTGTCGGCCTTGACCTCGCTGCCCGCCCCGACGGCGTACAGAATCTCAGTCACGCTCGGGGCCAGCGAGACGATGCGCTTGGGCGGGCGGGCCAGAAAGACCCGCCGCCCGATGTCGTCCGTGACGGTCTGATACGCCCGCGCCGGGAGAGGCATCAGGGCGAGGCAGAGAAGCAGGAGACAGGAGAAGCGCATTAGGGCGCCCCTTTGCCGTTGAACAGCTCGTCGGTCGTCAGATCGCCGTCGTCGTCAATGTCGCCCAGGTTCTGCGCGATGAAGTCCTTGGCGTTGTAGCCGTTGTTGTAGCCGAAGGAGCCGGAGCGGTAGATCGGACGCATGGCCTTGACGTGTCCGTCCACCCAGAGGACGTCACCGACGCCGTTGTGACGCGCCTGGAAACCGGGGTAGCCGTTCGAGGGCGGGTCCAGGTAAGTGTTCGCTACCAGTGTCGGCGTCGGATAGTCGTAGTTGTCTATCTTGGCGGCGTCGGCCATCAGGACGGTCCGGCTCGGCGCCTGGATCGTTGCCAGCGAAGCCGACTGCGGCTGATACGACGGCGGACCACCGAACGGGGACAGGTAGTTGTAGTTGTAGCCGTAGCCGGTCTGGCCCAAGCTGGTCGAGAGGGCATTGCTGAATGAGGGGCACGCCTGAATCTGGCTGCTTTTCATGTAGGGGTAGAGCAGCCCTTCCTGGTCGTTACGCACCTTCGAGGCGGCGTCATAGCTGGCCCACCAGTAGAAAGTTTTTTGGTCAGGCCCGGCGACCGAGACGGGCAGCATCAGTTCGTCCGCGTCCTGCGTGTACATCATGCAGGCCAGGCCGATCTGCTTGAGGTTGGACTGGCACGACGCCCGGCGGGCGTTCTCGCGGACCTTCTGGAAGACGGGGAACAGGATCGCCGCGAGGATCGCTATGATGGCGATGACGACGAGCAGTTCGATCAAGGTGAAAGCATGGGAGCTTGCCCAGCGGGGAGCGCGGGCGGAGACGAGGCGGCGCCGGGAAAGGGACGCGCCGGAGACGTGGCGTGGCATGAGTGTTTCTTTCCGCCTGTCGCGCGCAGGCTGGAAAAGCCG
>JANOOM010000268.1:0-1707 GCA_031421335.1 Armatimonadota bacterium | reverse complement strand
CCCGCACCATCCGTGTCCCACACCATCCGTGTCCCACACCATCTGCGTGCGCCACCACACACGTCCCCCACCCCGTTACCAGACCGCCCCCCAATCATCCCACAAAACCCACCAACTACCCTCTCACCCCGCCCTCCCGTTTCGGGAGGGTCGGCACTTGTGCCGGGGTGGGTTCAGGAACCCCAAATGCTTCACCGTCCTGCCCGCTGGCTCCGCCGCACCCGCTATTTCCTATCTGCCCTGCGCGCCGACTTCGGCCTGTCCGGCCCGAAGCCGCCGGCGTGGCTGCGGGACAACCCCTTCCTGCTCAAAGCGGGCCGGATCGAGGCCCGGCGGCTCTTGATGCTCCTGCGTCTGGGGACCTGCGTCCTGCTGCTCTCGGCCGTGCTGCTCGGCGGGCTGTGGGCGGAGCGGAGTTACACGCGCACCATGACCAGCGTGCTTGGCTTCCTCCTGGGCATGAGCTTCCCCGCCGCTTTGTTCGTCGTGCTTTCCTTCGTCCACACCGTCCTGGTCACCGGCACCCGGACCACGCTGTCGGTGTCGCTGGCCGACGAAGCGCAGCGTGGGACGCTGCCAGATCTGCTGCTGACGCCCCTGCGCCGGGCCGAAATGCTGCTGGCGATGGGGGTGGCCCCCGCCCGGAGCGCCCTCCTGGTCGCGCTGGCCGGGCTGCCGTTTTACATCCTGCTTGGGGAGTTCGGCGCCCTGACGACCGCCGACATCGGGTTCCTCGCTTTGCTGTTTGTGCTGATCAGCTACGCGCCGCCCGTTTATGTCATTCCCGCACTGACGGGCGGGGTGATGACGCCTGAGACGGCTTTGGGTAAGTTCGGCCTGTCGGGCGCGCGCCGCCCGACCCGCCAAAACCCGGCCACGGCCATCGGGTTCTCGCTGCTCTTCTCCGTCTTCTTCCTGGGCCAGATGACAGGTCTGCTGCGCGGCGGCTGGCTCGGGCATCTGCTGGGTGCCCTGCACTTGCACATGACGTCGTCTTTCTCGTTCTTCCTGTTCTTCGCCTGGCCCGTCTACGCCGCCCAGATCCTGGGCAGCCGGCTGGACTTCTTCCACTTGTCCGTGTCGCCGCTGTGGTACGGCTTGCCGCTTTTGGCGTGCTGGTGGGGCGCTTCGGCCCTGCACTCCGCCGCCGCTTTGTCGGCGGGGGACGCCGCCGAGATGGCCCGTCTGCCGGTCGCCTCGCGGGCGCGGACGGTGTCGCGGTGGACGGCGCGGGCGGCGGGCTTGTGCGCGCTGGCCCTGGTCTGGCGGGCGTGGGTGGAGAGCGGGGACACGGCGACACTGGCCGGCGGCACCTTCGGATCGCCCGCCTGGGACGCAGCGGGGCTGCTTCTCCTTCTGGGCGGGCTGACACTGCCGACTGTCTGCGCCCGCGCCCTGGAAACGCCGCCCCGTCGCAGGGGCGTGGGCAGAGGCGCCCTGCGCCCGCCGCTGCTGGTTTTGCGCCGCGCTTTCAAGCGGGCGGTCCGGCCACTGGGCGTGGCTGCTGCGTTCTTCCTCATCGCTTGCGCTTTGGGTGGTCTGTCGCCGTTCGCGCCGCCGGTGTATGCCCTGGCGGGGAAGATCACTTTGGCCGCCGTCGTTTCCATTTTGTGGGCCGTGGGCGTGCGCCGCCTGCTGCCGACGGCGGCCAAGGTGACGACGAACGCGCTCCTCTATGTGCTGCCCCTCGCCGCCCTGGCCGCGCCC
>JANOOM010000267.1:0-2291 GCA_031421335.1 Armatimonadota bacterium | reverse complement strand
TTGCCGCGGACCCGCGCCGAAGGGGAAAAAGGCGAACTTGGGGCGGGCGGCCTCAGCCTCGGGCGTCCAGCGGTCCGGATCGAAGCGCTCCGGGTCCGGCCAGAAGCGCGGGTCCCGGTGCATCACGAACTGGCTGAGCAGGACGATGGAGCCGGCAGCGAGCGTATGACCGCCCAGAGTGTAGTCCGAGAGTAGGCGCCGGCCAAGGATCCAGGCGGGCGGAAAGCAGCGCAGTGCTTCGGAGAAGACGCGGCGGGTGTAAGGCAGACGCGGCAGGTCGTCCACCGTGGGCGTCCGCCCGGCCAGAATGGTGTCGATCTCGGCATGGAAACGCTCTTCGACGTCCGGGTGCTGGGAAAGTAAATACCACGTCCAGGTCATCGCGTTCGCCGTCGTCTCATGGCCGGCCAGGAACAAAGTCAGGGCCTCATCGCGCACCTGCTCGTCGGACATGCGCCCGCCGTCGTCCTCATCGCGCGCCGCGAGAAGCATGGAGAGCAGATCACCCCGGTCTTCCCCAGCCGCCCGGTGGCGGGCGATCAAGCGGTAGATCGTCGCATCCAGCCGGGCGCGGGCGGTTCGGAACCGGCGCACGACGGGCAGGGGCAGCCGCTCCAAGAGGTCCGAGTAGGGCAGTTGCAACAAGCGGAACAGACCGATGATCTCGCCGAGCGCGCCGTCTATCTCTGCCGCCTCGGCCTCCACCTCGGCCCCAAACAGCGTCTTGCCGACGATTGCCAGCGTCAGGCGCATCATCTCCGCGTGCATGTCGCGCGTCTCGCCCCCCTGCCAGCGCTCACGGGCCTGAGCCGCGTAGTGGGTCATGCTTTCACCGTAGGCCACGACCCGCTGCCGGTGGAACGCGGGCTGTATCAAGCGCCGCTGGCGCAGGTGGAACTCGCCCTCACTGGTCAGCAGGCCCTCCCCGAGCAGCCGCTTGATCTGCTCCAGCCCGCGTCCCTTCTTAAACTGCTTCTGGTTCGTCACCAGCACGTCTTTGATCAGGTCGGGGTGGTTGACGAGGTAAACGGGGTGCTTGCTCAAAGGCAGGCGGACGACATCCCCATATTCCGACGCCGCCCGCCGCAGGACGGCGATGGGATCGCGGCGGAACCGCAGGAGGGCATGGCCGGGGAACCGCTGCGCGAGGACGGGGGGCTGTGCGTTCATGGGGAGAGTATACCAGGACGCGGGGCACACAAGAAAGGGCACACAAGAAAGGGCACACAAGAAAAGGCACACATAAGGGCGGGAACAAGCCCCGCCCCCGCAGTCTGTCCGGCGCTAGGCTGCCTTTTCCTGCCGCTCCGCGTGCTTGCCCTCGGCGAACTCCTCGATGATCTTCTTGCTGAAGGCTGGGATGTCGTCCGGATTGCGGCTCGTCACCAGCCCCTTGTCGGTAACCACTTCCTGGTCTACCCAGTTGGCCCCCGCATTGCGGAGGTCGGTCTGGAGCGACGGCCATGACGTCATGGTGACGCCGCGCACCACACCCGCCTCGATCAGCGTCCATGGCGCGTGACAGATCGCCCCGATGGGCTTGCCGGCCTCGAAGAACGCTTTAACGAACGCGACGGCCTCCGGGATGATCCGCAGATTGTCCGGGTTCGCCACGCCTCCCGGCAGCAGCAGAGCATCATAGTTTGATGGGTCCGCCCCCGACAGCGGCAGGTCCACGACCAGCGCGTCGCCGGGCTTATCGTGGTTGAACCCCTGCACCTTCCCATCGGCGGGGGAGATCAGGTGGGTGGTCGCCCCCGCCGCATCCAGCGCCTTGCGCGGCTCAGTCAGTTCCACAAGCTCGAAGCCGTCGGCGACGAGGATCGCCACTTTCTTTCCGTCCAGTTGTGCCATGGTTTAGTCTTCTTTCTCTGCGCGGGCGCCTCCGGTGGCGCGCGCCAGCCCCGTTGTTACCCAATGGGCGGCGGGCGAAAACGGGGCGGACGCGAAGAAACCATCAGGCCTCCGTAGGCGCCGCTCCCGGAAGCGAGATCGGGGGCCGGCCGTTTGTTCGACAGGCCCTTCTTTCTTGGCACCGTCTGTGCCATAATGACTCCATGGAAAAGACCCCGACGACGCTGGCCGAGGGCGACGAGCTGCGCCTGCTGCGCGCTCTGCTGCGCGCCTCCGACTACGGCGTCCTGCTGTCCGATTCGGACCGGCGTGACCGCATCGGCAACAAGAGGTTCTGCGAGCTATTCGGCCTGGACAGCCTGGACACGCTGCTGTCACAGCCCGACTATGTCCGCCGCCAGCTCGTCCCACGCCTCAAGGACCCTATCGGCTTCGTG
>JANOOM010000266.1:0-2069 GCA_031421335.1 Armatimonadota bacterium | reverse complement strand
GTGAAAAATTTAGGAAAGGCGAGGAAATCCTGCCCCTTCCCTTGCCCCTCCTTAACAGGAAGGGGTCGGCGCTCGCGCCGGTGGTGGGTCCGCCGCCCTACGCCGTCGAGATCACGGGCCTTGTCAAAGAGTTCCGCGTCTACCACCGCACCTACGGGTCCCTCAAGAGCCACGCCGCCGCCCTCGCCAAGAACCTGGTCCGAAAGGAGGCCCATTCGGGCTTCGAGACGCGGCGTGTATTGGGCGGGGTCTCCTTCCGAATCGCTCAGGGCGAGACCGTCGCCCTGGTCGGGCGCAACGGGTCCGGCAAGAGCACCCTGCTTTCCATCCTTTCCCGCATCTACCTCCCGACGGCGGGCGAGGCGCGGCTGCGCGGACGCATGATGAGCCTGCTGGAATTGGGGGCGGGCTTCGACGCCGAGCTGACCGGGGCGCAGAACGTCTTCTTCAACGGCGTCATCCTGGGGCTGACCGAGGACGAGGTGGCTTCCCGCTATGACGCCATTCTGGACTTCGCCGAACTGGACCGGCAGGCGATGGACCTGCCCGTTCGGATGTATTCGTCGGGGATGCAGCTCAGGCTGGGCTTCGCCATCGCCGTGCATCTGGAGGCCGACGTTCTGCTGGTGGACGAGGGATTAGCGGTCGGCGACGAGGGCTTCCAGGAAAAGTGCTTCCGCAAGATGGAGGAGTTTCATGCCCAGGGCAAGACCATCCTGATGGTGACGCACGAATTGGACCACGTCGAGCGCCTGGCCCAGCGCGTCTTGTGGCTGGACGGCGGCGTCATCCGGCGCGACGGCCCAGTTTCCGAGGTGCTGGCCGAGTACCGGGAGGCCTACCATGGTGGATGAGGCCCCCCCCGACCTATCGGTCGCCGTCGTGTCTTACAATACCCGAGACCTGCTGCGCGCCTGCCTTGCCTCACTGCACGCCCGGCACGCAGAGGGCGAGGCGAGTTTAGAGGTCATCGTCGCCGACAACGGCTCGGACGACGGCAGCCTGAAGATGGTCCGCACCGAGTTCCCGGACGTCCATCTGGTCGAGACCGGCGGCAACGTCGGCTTTGGGCGGGCCAACAACCGTGCCCTGCGGGGCGCGCGGGGACGCTTCTTCTGCTTGCTGAACTCCGACGCCGAGATCCTGCCCGGCGCCCTCGCGCACGCGCTGGCTTTTCTCAGCGCCCACCCCGACGTCGGGCTGGTCGGCGGCCAGCTTTTGTGGCCCGACGGGCGCCCGCAGACGTCCTGGGGCGCCGACCCGACACTGGCCGGCGTCTGGCAGGAGCAGACGTTTTGGCAGACATTTGCAGGGGCGCTGCGGGGCCAGGGAGTCGTCACCGCGCCCGCCCCAGACACCATCCCCCGCGACGTGGACCAGATCAGCGGCGCCTTCATGGTCCTCCGGCGCCGGGCATGGGAACAGATCGGCGGCTTTGATCCGGCCTACTTCATGTATAATGAAGACGTGGACCTCAACGTCCGTCTGCGCCGGGCGGGATGGCGGGTCGTCTTCCTGCCGGGCGCCCAAATCCGGCACCATCTGGGGGCCAGCAGCCGGGCGGACTGGCGGACGCGCGCCCGCATGGTGTCCGCTTACAACCAGAGCCGGGGCTACTACTTCGGCCTCTATGAAGGGCCGAATGCAGCCCGCCGCCTGCGCTGCTACTGCCTGCTCGGGGCGGCCATCCGGCTGTCCGGCTGGACCCTGCTGGCCGCCCTCCGCCCCGCCGCCCGCGACAAGGTGAAGCTCTTCCAAGAGGTCTGGCGGCGGACGCGGGCGATGGGGGGCGAATGAGGACTAGATTTCTGACGAGATGCGCCCTTTTGTGTGCTTCCTTCGGCCTGCTCGGTGGCCTGTCCGTCCACGCCGCGCCTCCCGCCGCACGGCTGCCGGGGCCGCATGTCCTGGACCTCGACCGATACCTCCACGGTTATGATGCGGGCGTCTACGGCCTGCTGGACCGGAACACGCTGCTCACGAGTCGGGCGCCGAGCGCCGGTGCTCCCAGCATAGACCTCTGGGACGTGAGGACCGGCAAGATCCGGGCCAGCATCTGGCCGCCCACG
>JANOOM010000265.1:0-20123 GCA_031421335.1 Armatimonadota bacterium | reverse complement strand
ATGGTCGAACACCCAGTCGCAGACCGCCTGTACGCGCGCCCCGCCCGTCGGCGTATGTCCGAACATCTCCCAGGCGATTGGCAGCATCTCGGCCACCTCGCAGTAGCGGCTCCCCAGCAAAAACGTCAGGCACTCGTCCGGCAGGTCCTCGATGCGCTCCTGCGGCGCATCTGTCGCGACGACCTCATGTCGCCCGCTGTCCTGGGCGAACGCCTCGGAGCGCAGGCGCATCCGCCCCGCCGGCGCGACCATCCGATTGCAGCGGTTGCCGAAGCCGTCAATGAACTCCGTGACCGGCACCTCGGGTTCGGGCCGGGGGCGGTCCTCTCCCGTCAGCCGGTGCGCCTCCGAGGGGTGCGTGTTCAGCATCAGCAGCATCGGGGTGGGCGCGGCAAAGTTGAAGATGATATCGTAGCCGAGACGGATAAGCATAAGCAGTCCACAGGGTAACATGAAGGGGAGTGGCGGCATCGCCCGCACGAGCGCGTAACCATAGTGTACCCTACGGGGCGCCAATAACACCCAGGAGCAAGTGATCATGCCCACAGACCTGACCTTTGACCGCTACTACGACTACGATGAGATCACGCGCCTGCTCCACGAGTTCGCCGCCGAGTGCCCGGACCTGGTTCAAGTCAGCAGCATCGGCAAGTCGTTCGAGGGCCGCGACATCTGGCTCGCCACCGTCACCCGCTTCTCGACCGGCCCCGCCGACGAGAAGCCCGCCCTGTGGGTGGACGCCAACATCCACGCGACCGAAGTCTCCCCCTCAAGCGCCGCGCTCTATCTGCTGCACCGGCTCCTCAGCGCGGATGGGACCGATGCCGACGTTTCGCGCGCCCTGGACACACGCGCCTTCTACATCGTCCCACGCGTCAACCCCGACGGGGCCGAACTCGCCCTGCAAACGCCCCCGCGCTGGCTGCGGTCGTCCGCCCGGCCTTACCCGTTCGACGAGGAACCCATCGAGGGGCTGCGCCGCGAAGACATAGACGGCAACGGCAAACTGCTTTCCATGCGTGTCTTAGACCCGAATGGGGCCTGGAAAGCGCACCCGGATGAGCCGCGCCTGTTGGTCCGGCGCGGCCCGACCGAGATGGGCGGCATCTACTACCGTCAGCTCCCCGAGGGCCGCCTGACCAACTACGACGGCGTCCAGATCCGACTGCAAAAAAGCAAAGAGGGCCTGGACCTGAACCGCAACTTCCCATCCGAGTGGCGGCCCGAAGGCGATCAGGGCGGCGCGGGCGAGTTCCCGACCTCGGAACCCGAAGTCCGCGCCCTCGTCGAGTTCATCGTCAAGCACCCCAACATCTGCGGCGCGGTCACGTTCCACACCCTCAGCGGCGTCATCCTGCGCCCCTATGGCGTCAAGGCCGACTCGGAGATGATCCCCGAAGACCTGTGGACGTTCCAGAAGATCGGCGACAAGGGCACCGAGCTGACCGGCTACCCGAACGTTTCGGTCTTCCACGACTTCAAGTACCATCCCAAGGAGGTCATTACGGGCGTCTTCGACGACTGGATGTACGACCACCTCGGCGTCTATGCCTGGACGACGGAACTTTGGTCCCCGCAGCGGCAGGCGGGCATCACCGACTACAAGTTCATCGAGTGGTTCCGCGAGCACCCCGTCGAAGACGACCTGAAGCTCATCCGCTGGAACGATGAGAAGCTGGACGGCAAAGGCTTCATCCCCTGGGCACCCTTCGACCACCCCGACTTGGGACCCGTCGAGATCGGTGGATGGGACTACGCCTACTGCTTCCGCAACCCGCCCCCGCACCTGCTAGAAGCCGAGATCGCCCCGCACGCCGACTGGCTCGTCTGGCAGGCGCTCATCACCCCTCGTCTGGAACTGCTTTCCGCCGAATCGAAAGCCTTGGGCGGCGATGTGTACCGCGTCCGCCTGGTCGTCCAGAATACTGGTTGGCTTCCCACCCACGTTTCCAAGCGCGCCCTGGAGCGCAAGAGCGTTCGCCCCATCATCGCCGAGATCGTCCTGCCCGAAGGCGCGACGCTCCATGTGGGCCGCGTGCGCGAGGAGCTGGGCCAGCTCGAAGGTAGGAACCTCAAAGCCGCGAGCGGCTTCAGCCCCGTCGCCGACGCCACCGACGACCGCGCCCACTTCGACTGGGTCGTCCACGCGCCCGACGGCGGCACGGTCAAGCTGCTCGCACGGCACCAAAGAGCAGGCGTCGTGCGGGCGGAGGTGGTCCTTTAACGGGCCAGTAGGAGGTCGTAAGAGTGCTTGACATTGCCGCTCCTGAAAGATATATTGGTGCGTTGCTGTACTTAAAGCCCGGTTATGGCTGGGGCTGGCATTGCACTGATGGTGACGCCGCACCAGCAGGTCTGAACTACGATATCGTGGATCAGGCCGGGCCTTTCCGTATCCGTGTCAACCGCTTCTTTGTCTTCCGCGATGAGGTACGGGGCGTAGTTGGCACGGTCGAGCAGGAGGGTCATTTTCTGAATGGCTACTGGGCCGCCTGCGGGGAGATGTCGGCTGGCGTCCACAACTTCACGGATCAGTTGAGCATTCGCTGTGATCTGTCCATTGGGCCTGCTGAACCCTCCGGCGAGTGGCCCATGGTCCGAAACTGTTCGCCCATCTACGATGGCTACGGCATACTCGCAGAAGATGAGGATACCATCAGCCGCTATTGGGACAAAAAGGGCTGGGTGGGAGGAGCCAAGCCATGACCGCTCTACCGCTGGACTACAAGAAGAGTCTGGACGCCGACATGAACTGGGCGCTCAGGGAGGGCGGGATGTTTTTTCAAGGCGAAAGCGAGGTGCAGAAATCGCTGCACCGCATCACGGGCCGCCTGAACGGCCTGGGCATAGATTATGCCGTCGTCGGCGGCATGGCCTTGTTCCTGCACGGCTTCCGGCGTTTCACAGAAGACGTAGACATTCTGGTGACCCGTGAGGGCCTGAAAAAGCTGCATGAGGCTCTGGAAGGCAGCGGCTACCGGCCCCCGTTCGCTGCCAGCAGGAACTTACGGGACACTGAAAACGGCGTCCGCATCGAGTTCCTTGTCGCCGGCGAATATCCGGGCGACGGCAAGGTGAAGCCGGTTGCCTTTCCTGAGCCGGGGCAAGTCGCGTCGGAACAAGACGGCATTCGCCTCCTAAACTTGGAGTCCCTCGTCGAGCTAAAACTGGCGTCCGGCATCTCGGGAGGAGTCGAACGCCTTAAAGACATCGCGGATGTGGTGGAAGTCATCAAAATGCTCAAGCTGCCGGAAGCAATCGCGGACTGCCTCAATCCCTATGTCGGCGGTCACTATCGGGAACTGTGGCAGGAGATCGAAGCCGCACGGAAGCAGCGAGAGGCGGACGGGGTAGAGCCGCAAGGATAGCCGGCTGGCACCGGACGAACCGGGCATGGAACCGGTGCTTCACACGAGGACAAGTAACCATAATAGTAGGACCGCGATCGAATCGCTCTGAATACGGTATAATGGTAGACAGATAAAATATCCACTCTTAGGCGGAAAGCCGCACCAACAAACGCAACCAGAAAATGCGAAAACGAACTTGCCTCTAGCAAAAAAATGGCAAGGGAAGATAAAGGGCAGCGTGGGTGCCGATGCACCACGGTAACTGCAAGAACGAACTGCCACAAACTAGTCAGGAGTGGAAGATGAGTGTCCAAGAAATAGAAAAGTCTGCCGCGAAACTCCCGGCGGGGGAGCTTGATCAACTCCTGGAGCGGCTCGAAGAGCTGAGGCAGGAGCAGTGGGACCAGCAGATCGAACGCGATGTGGAGGCGGGCCGATTTGACGCGCTAATCGAGCAGGCGAAAAAAGATTTCGCCGAAGGGCTGTGTACGCCGCTGTGAAACACTTCGCCGCCCCGAGCTTTTGGCTGCACTACCATCAATTCCCTAAAGAGGTTCAAAGTCTCGCCGACAAGAACTTCGCGCTGCTGAAAGCCGACACGCGGCACGCCTCGCTGCACTTCAAAAAGGTCAAGACCGTTTGGACCGTTCGGGTCGGCAGCCACTATCGTGCCATGGCTTATGATCAGGACGAAGGGCTTCTATGGTTCTGGATCGGCCCGCACTCTGAATACGATCAGCGCGTCTGATACTCTGGCAGCTAAAGGACAGTCATGGCACAAAGCAAAGTTGACACCGAACTAGAAACGCTGATCCGGGCGCGCTACCCGATCATCTACATCGTCTCCTGGGAGGAGAAGCGCGTCGAGGAGGCCCTGCGCGCCATCACCAAGGCCCGCAACAAGAAGATGTACCAGTGGACCGTCACGCAGGGGATGGTGCTCAATCCCCTCAATCGCGATGAGGCCACGCGCGACCCGCTGGCCGCACTCGACTTCGTCATGGAGTCGCGCGATCAGGCCGTCTTCCTGCTGAAAGACTTTCACCCGTTTCTCAGTGATACGTCCCTGGTGCGCCGCCTGCGGGACTTGACATATGCCCTGAAGACATCCTACAAGACGCTCATCCTGCTGTCGCCGGTGCTGAAACTGCCGCCGGAGCTGGAAAAAGAGATCACCGTCGTGGACTATGCCTTGCCCTCTCTGGAAGACCTGGGGAAGCTGCTTGAAAGCATCGTCGAGTCGGTCAAGGCCAACCCGCAGGTGCAGACCCAGATGACGACCGAGGAGCGCGAGCAGGTCTTGCAGGCCGCCCTCGGCCTGACGGCGACCGAGGCCGAGAACGTTTTCGCCAAGTCTCTGGTCGAGCGCCGCCGGTTCGACACTGATGTGATCTTGTCGGAGAAAGAGCAGATCATCCGCAAGTCGGCCATCTTGGAGTATTACCGCACGTCCGAGGCGTTCGCGGATGTCGGCGGGCTGGACCTGCTTAAAGACTGGATGGATAAGCGCACCGTCGCCTTCACCGAGAAGGCCCGCGACTATGGCCTGCCCGCCCCTAAAGGCATCCTGATTTTGGGCGTTCAGGGGTGTGGAAAAAGTTTAAGCTCAAAAGCTATCGCCTCACTTTGGAAGCTGCCGCTGCTCCGCATGGACGTGGGCAAGATCTTCGGCGGCATCGTCGGCCAGAGCGAGGAGAACATCCGCAAGGCCATCCGGGTGGCCGAAAGCACCGCCCCCAACATCGTCTGGATAGACGAACTCGAAAAAGGCTTCTCGGGGACGCAGTCGTCGGGCATCAGCGACGGCGGCACCACGGCGCGCGTCTTCGGCACCTTCCTGGCCTGGCTCCAGGATAAGACCGCGCCCTGCTTCGTCGTGGCGACTGCGAACGATGTGTCTGCCCTGCCGCCGGAACTGCTGCGAAAGGGCCGCTTCGACGAGATCTTCTTCGTGGACCTGCCTGACGAGCCGGAGCGCGTAGATATCTTCAGAATCCACCTCAAGAAGCGGCGGCGCGACCCGGCGATTTTTGACCTCCCGGCACTGGCGAAGGGCACGAACGGCTACTCGGGAGCGGAGATCGAGCAGGCCATCATCGCGGCCATGTACGACGCCTTCAACCAGGACCGCGACATCACGACCGAGGATATCCTGAAGGCCGCGAGGCAGTCCATCCCGCTATCCGAGACCATGAAAGAGAAGATAGACATCCTGCGCTTCTGGGCTGAGACCCGCGCCCGCCCCGCGTCTTCCGCGCCGCCGGTCGAGACGCAGGAAGCGGGCTTGCAGGAGGACGACGACCGCATTCTGCCCGTGGAAGTGGCCTGACCGGCATGATGGCTTTTTTGGAAGCTTTTTTGGCGAATATGTCTGCCGAGCGCGGCCTGTCGGAGCACACGCTGACCGCCTACCGGTATGACCTGACCCAGTTCCTCGCCGCGCTCGCCGCCCAGGACGTCGCCGACATCAAAGCTGTCACGCCGGGCCACGTCTACGGCTTCCTCGCCGGGCTGCGGCGGCAGGGCCTCCGCCCGGCCAGCATCACGCGCAAAGCGATCTCCGTCAGGCTGTGGATGCAGTTCCTGTGCCGGGACGGCCACCGCCCCGACGACCCGACACTCGCGGTCGAGACCGGCAAGCTCGCCCAGCGCCTGCCGACGACCCTTTCCCTGCCCGAGATCGAGCGCCTCCTGACCGCCCCGCCGGAAGGAACGGCGGCGGGCCTGCGCGACCGGGCGATGCTCGAAACCATGTACGGCAGCGGCCTCCGCGTCTCCGAGCTGATGGCCCTGAAGTGCGAAGATGTGGATCTGCGCGCCCGGCTGGTCCGCCCCTTCGGCAAAGGCGGCAAGGAACGTCAGGTCCCCCTCGGCGACGGCGCCCACGACACCCTGACCGCCTACCTCGCCAGTGCTCGCCCCCTGCTGCTGGCAAAGAAGCCGCCGACGCCCTTCCTGTTCGTCACCCGCCAGGGCGGCCCCATGACCCGGCGGCACTTCCTGATGCTGGTCAAGGCTTACGCCCGGGAGGCCGGCATCGTCCGCACCATCTCGCCTCACGTCCTTCGCCACTCCTTTGCCACCCACCTGCTTTCCGGCGGGGCCGATTTGCGCGCCATCCAGGAGATGCTCGGCCACGCCAGTGTCCAGACCACCCAGCGCTACACCCATGTGGATGTGGCCCGCCTGCGCGAGGTCTACGACCGGACCCACCCGCGCGCTTGATGTGGTAGAATGGGGGCATCATGGATGAAATAGAAACTCAGATTCGGGGCGAGTTGGCTGCCATCGCGGACTTCCTAGAAGAACGGCTGGGGCGGCGGTCGCGCTGGAACGGCGAGGTGGAATTGTCGGACGACGCCTCTTGTCAGTTGGCCTGACGCCAACCACCTATGCCGAACTGCTCTGCTGGGAAGAGGGGGTTGTGGAACAACTACAGCGCCTGCTCCGACCAACTTTACCAACGCCCTGGAAGACTTAAGGCTTTTGCTGGGCGAATCTGCTGAAGGGTTTTACCTGCGCTTGCTGGCAGTGCCACTTCGAGAGCAGCCCGCGAGCGTCATGGCGTTGGGGGCTACCTTGCCGCCTGACGATGTGGCTCAATTCCGTCGGGCTTTTGCTGTCTCTTTCAGTTTGCTGAGGAGGGAATGGCAATGGATAATTTTGAAACGCGTCGTGATCAACTTTGGGACTCGATTGACAGGATGATGTCAGCAAGAAAACTGAGCGAGGTCCGGCGTGCGCGCCAGATGCTCTGGGACTGGATGGCCCAACACCCGGACGATTACTACACCCAGGACGGCGGCGAGGAAGTGGCGATGATGGAGGAAGCCTTGGAGATCATCGAAGCCGAGAAGGCCGCGCCCCTTGTGGCCGCCTGAGACTAATTCCATGCGCCGCGTCATCATCATTGTTTTGGACGGCTGTGGGGTGGGGGCCATGCCGGACGCCGCCGCGTATGGTCCCACGGACCCCACCAGCGCGACGCTGCAACATGTGGCGGAGGCAGTCGGGGGCCTGCGGCTGCCGACGCTGGAACGGCTGGGGCTGGGTAATGTCGCGGCCATTCAAGGCGTGTCGCCCGTCCAAGCGGCCGGCGGGTGGGGACGCATGGCGGAGGCCTCGGCGGGCAAGGATAGCGTGACCGGACACTGGGAGCTAATGGGGATCGTGACGGAACTCCCGTTTCCGACATACCCAGATGGCTTCCCGCGTGCGCTGCTGGCCGAGTTCGAGGCTTGCATCGGCCGTGGGACGCTGGGGAACGTGGCTGCCTCGGGGACCGAGATCATCCGGCGCTTCGGGGCGGAACACCTGGCGACGGGCAGGCCCATCGTCTACACCTCGGCGGACAGCGTGTTCCAACTTGCGGCACATGAAGAAGTCGTGCCGCTGGAAGAGCTGTATGCCATGTGCGCGGCGGCACGGGGGATGCTGACGGGGCGCAACAATGTCCAGCGCGTCATCGCGCGGCCCTTCGTCGGCACGGCGCCCGACAACTTCAAGCGGACGGAACACCGGCGCGATTTCGTCCTGACACCGCCGACCCCGAACCTCCTCACTGCTCTTCAAGATGCGGGCAAGACGGCGCAGGCTATTGGGGTCGTCGCCGACCTGTTCCCGCGCTCGTACTTCGCCCGCGCCGAGCGGACGCAGAGCAACCCGGCCCATCTGGCAGCGATTTTGGAGGCAGTCCAGGAGGGGCAGGAGGAACTGATCTTTGCTAACTGTGAGGACTTCGATATGCTCTATGGGCACCGCAACGATCCTACGGGTTTCGCGCGGTCTTTAGAAGCGTTCGACGCCGCGCTTGCGGGGATCGTTGGCGCGTTGCGGCCCGACGACCGATTAATCCTGACCGCCGACCACGGCAACGACCCGACGACGGCCTCGACGGACCACTCACGCGAGTATGTGCCGCTGCTGGTTCATGGCAGCGGGATTCAGGGCGACCTAGGGACACGGGCGACGTTCGCGGACGTTGCCGCGACGGTGGTGGGGTGGTTGGGTGTTTCCTGGCAGGGGCCGGGCGAGCGAGTACAGGCGGGACAGGAAGGCGACAGAGAAAGAGGGTAGGGACAAGCCCTACCCCTACGTCCCGAGAGACATTTGCGTTGGGGCGGGGCTTGGCCCCGCCCTTTATTTGTTAATCGGGCGATGTCGCCGCCTCACTGCCCGCCGACGCGGGGGGCTTCTGTAGTTGGGCCGCTGGGCTGGCGGGCTGCTGGACCGTTCCCTTGCGCTCGAACTTGCCCCAGCCGACGACGGAGCCGCGCACGGCGAAGACGAGCGACTTGACGATGACATAGTACATGAGCTGCCGGTAGACGAACCGCTGGAAGAGCAGCCAGACCAACAGCTTCTTGTCCTCGCGGTCCAGCCGGAAGGCGACCCATGCGCCGAGCAGCTCGACGGCCGAGAACAAGGCCCAGTAGCCGAGCAGCATGGAGGCGTTCTGGTGGCTGGTGTTGGGCGCGATGAAGTGGCTGTAGATCAGGGACCACACGATGGTCAGGTCCACGATGGGCGCGATGGCCTGGAAGCCGATCTGGTACACCCAGAGCGAGGGCATGGCGATGGTGCCGAACGCGCCGTAGCGCGGGTTCATCAGGGCCGAGCGGTGCTTCCAAAGGCACTGCAAAGTGCCGAAGGCCCAGCGGAAGCGCTGCTTGGCAAGGTCGCGCAGGCTGTCCGGCGCTTCCGTGTAGGCCAGGGCGGCGTTGTCGGTGACGATCCGGTAGCCAAGCTTGCGGATCTTGAATGTCAGGTCCGTGTCTTCGGCCAAAGTCTGCGACGAGTACATGCCTGCCAGGACGACCGCGTCCTTGCGCCATGCGCCGACCGCGCCCGGCACGACCGTGATGCAGTTCAAGAGATCGAACGCGCGCCGGTCGAAGTTCTGGCTCGTGATGTACTCGACGGCCTGCCAGATGGTCAGCGGATTGTTCCGGTTGCCGACCTTGACGTTGCCCGAGACCGCGCCGATTGCGGGGTCGGCGAAATGGCGCACCAGCTTGTTGACCGTGTCCGGGGCAAAAACGGTGTCGGCATCGAGGGCGACGATGATCTCGCCTCGGCACTGCTTGATGCCCAGGTTCAGGGCCGACGCCTTGCCGCCATTGGGCTTGCGGATGACAGTCACGCGCGGGTCCCCGCCATAAGCCGCCTCAACCACACCCGCCGTGTCATCTTTCGAGCCGTCGTCCACGACTAAGATGTCTAAGTCGGGGTAGTCGGACGAGAGCAGAGTGGCGATGGTCTTGTTAATGACCTTCGCCTCGTTATAGGCGGCGATGATGACGCTGACGGCAGGCGCATAGCTTGCATCGAAGACCCTGGCCCGCTCGCGCCGTGCCTGGATCGTCGCCAGGGTGCCCATGAAGATCATCCGGCTGACGCCCAGCCCGATCGCCAGCAGGAAAAGGACCGTGAAGCCCGTGCCGATCCAATAGCTCAGGTCGAAGATCGCGCGGTCCACGCTGACGCCCCACGAGTTCACGGCGGGGAATAGGACCGATTTCGGCTTGCCGACGAGGGCCGAGACCGGCACGAACGAGTAGCCGCGCGCCTTCAGGCCCTCGATGATCAGTGGTAGCGCCTTGACCGTCTCGGCGCGCGTGTCGCCGCCCGCATCGTGCAGCAGGACGGCATTGCCGTTGTTCGCGTTTGCCAGAACGTTCTTAACGATCTGGTCAGCCTTGATGCCGGGCTGCCAGTCGGTCGGGTCTATCTTCTCGCCGATGAACAGGTAGCCCAATTGGTCGCCCTGATAGACCGGGTCAAAGTCCGCCTCGGTGGACGGCTCCGAGTCCGCCCGATTCGGCGCGCGCCAGAGCGTGGTCATGTGGCCGGTGACGGCCTCGATGACGCGCTGGGTGGCGTCAAGTTCGAGCCTCGTCTGGAGGGGTGAGACGCGGTCCATCTCGGGGTGCGTGTAGGAATGGTTGCCGATCTCCATGCCGTCGTTCCACTCGCGCGCAAGCAGGCCCGGATGCGACTCGGCGTTCTGGCCGACCACGAAGAACGTGGCGGGGACGTGATAGCGGTGCAGGATGTCCAGGATCTGTGGCGTCCACTGCGGGTCGGGGCCGTCGTCAAAGGTCAGAGCGATCTTCTTTGAGGTGTTCGCGCCCGAAGCCTGGTCCACCAGGCCCGTCCGCCGGATGACCCACTGCGAGGGGTACTTGGTGAACTTCTCGCCGATGATGAGGTTCGTCTTGCCGACCGTGATCGTCCGCGCGCCCACCGTCGGCGCCTGGACGACGTCCAGGACATCCCCCTCGCCGATGAACGTGGTGCCGAACTCCTTGCCATACGTCACCTGCGAAAGCTGCTGCGGGTCGAACTGCGCCAGTGTCGCGGCCTGGTCCTTGCCGAAGAAGCTCCACAAGCTGGGATCTTCTTTGCCCATCTCCCAGATGGCCGCGCCCAGAGTGTGGTAGGGTAGGGCCGCGCGCATCTGGTTCCAGTTCGTGGTCGCGTCCTGGAGCCAGACTGTGTGCGCGACTTCTTTGCTGCCCGTGCCCCCGGCTTCATCACTATAGGTGAAGTAGGGGCTGAGGCTGGCCGGGTCAATGCGGATAACGCCGTCCTCGCCGATCTGGTTCTGGTGGGCGACCTGGGCCGCCTGCTGGAACGACATGTCCGAAGCCTGCGTCGTGCCGTCTTTCCAGTCATAACCGTAAGCGCCTAGGCCAAGGACCACTTTGTTGGCGGGCACTTGAGCCAGCACGCCGGACAGCTCCGACTGGAACCAGCTCTGGCCGGAGATCGCGCCCGCCGGCGTGCCGTCGGCGTGCTGGTCGTAGAGCATCGGGACCAGGAAGTCGTTGGAACTGGCCAGCGCGGACAGGTTGTAAGCGTTGCTGTCGGTCTGCACGTCCTGGGTCACCAGGAGGCCGAGCGGCCGGAAGGCCGCCGCAAGCTGCCCCATGAAGGCCGTCATGCCCGCCCTGTCCGTGTCCTGGTCCGTCTCGAAGTCGATGTTTACGCCCTGGTAATGCCCTGCCGTGACATAATCCCGGAGCTGGCCGATAACGGCGGTGCGCTTGGCTGGGGTTGACAGGAGGCTGCGGAGCCAGTCGGTGCGGAACTTGTCGCCGTCGTAGTTCTGGACGACCGGCAGGATGGCGACGCCATGAGAGCGTGCCTGGTCCCGTGCCACGTCATCATTGCTCTGCTCGTAGTTGGCGGCGTTGGCCGCCGTCTTGGCGGTGAAGTTCGCGATGGGCTTGATGCCCGCGCCGCTCGGCGACAGCAGCAGCCAGACCGGCAGGAGATGCGTCATCTGCCCGATGTGCTGGGTCAGCGAGTCCACAGCGCCCTTGTCGTTACCCTCGAAAAAGGCCGCCCGGACCGGGCTGGCGACATGGCCGGCGAGGGCGGCGGCGGGGATCGCCTGCGGGCTGGTCTCGCGCTGGATCGTCTCCGAGAGATCGCGCTTGGCGTTCTGGACGGGCCGGTTCTGGGCGAGGACGAAGTGCAGCTTGGCACGCGCCCTCGGGTCCAGGGAGGGCCGGGCCGCCTGCCCCAAAGTCTTGGGCCGCGCCTCCAGCAGCGCGGGGGCGAGGCCCAGCCGGGCGGCCGTTAAAGAAATCGAGGGGAGTTTGGGACTGGCGAAGATGCTGAAGGCGAACACGAGGCTGGCTATCAGGCCAATCAGGCCCGCCGCGATGAAGCCGTATGAGACCAGCCCCCAGCGCCGGTTCGTCTCGTCGAAAAAGATGGGTTTCTGCCCTGGATCGTTCACGTTAATCGCTCCCTAAATTTGCGCGGCGGCGTCGCCGGTTTTCTGCTGCCAATTCTCCTCTTAGAGCGCCTCTTGGAAGTAAAAAGTTCCATCGCACCGCCGCAATTTGTGAAAAAGGGTGCAAACTAGTTGACTTGCTGGGCGCTTGTGTGTTATACTCATCCCCGGAAAAACGCTGAAACGTTTAGGAAACTGCCCGCACTGAAGGGGGCCGCGATGGCCGAGGATGACACGCCGAGAAGGTCTGACGATGAGGAATCAACACCACCTATCGTGGTCCCCTCGCACGATCCGCTTCCCCCCCCGCCCGTGATCGAGTTCACGCGCCCCAGGCTTGACCGCCGCGCCCCCGTTCCACGCCCAGGGAATTACGGGACCTCGCCCGACCCACCGCCGGCTTCCGGCGGCGGGCACGGGGCGGGGATGGCCGCCGGCTTCACCTTCGTCGCGAGCATCCTGGCCGGCCTGCTGGCCGGGACGTGGATTGACGGCCGCTTCAACCACACTGGCACACCCTGGGGCGTCATGGTGATGACCCTGGCCGGAGCAGGCGTCGGCTTCTCGAATATGTTCAAACTGTTGTCCCGCGGAGGCAAACGCAAGCCCTAGCGGACTTGCTGATAACACCAATGACGCCTCTGACAAAAACAGCGCCCGCCGAGAGCACGCCGACGAGATCTTCCGCCGCGCTCCCGAGCTTTGACCGATTAGCGGGTGCCGCCTGCGCGCTCGGTGCCCTCCCCGTTGCGCTGCTATTGCTGACAGACCGCTTGTGGCTTGGCCTCAGTGTCGCCTTGGGCGTCGGTGTCAGCCTTGGGGTCTGCGGGCTGCTGTTCTTGTTCGTCGAGCGCGCTATGCCCGTGTTCTTCGGGTCCGCGCGGGGTCAGGCCGGGAAGCTGGCCGTGCAGGGATCACAGCTACAGTTTCTCCTCCTGCTCGTCGCCAAGTTGGTGTTCATCGCCCTCGTCGGCGCGGCCTTTCTGAGCTTGCGCCACATCGCCCCACTCGCCGTCATCGTCGGCTTCGTGCTGGGTCAGACGGCCATCGTATTGTCCGCGATACGCTTCCGAAAACTAAGCTGACTGTATAACAACTATGGAACTTTTGTCCTGGCCGGTTTACGCTTTCTACATCTTGCTGACTTCTGTGCTTCTGTTGGCCTTTGGTGCCTATGCAGTCTCCAAAAGGGCACTCGTGCCGGGCCGAGCACAGGGCTTCGTGGAATGGGTCATGGATTACCTCCGAGAGATCTTCCTGGGCGCCCTCGGCCCCGGCGGCGAGCGTCACTTGCCCCTGATCTTCGCTTTGTTCTGGTACATCCTGTTCTGCAACATGATCGAGCTGATCCCGTTCTTCCGGGCGGCGACGGCAAACCCGAGCACTACCATCGGCTTGGGGATCATCGTCTTCTTTTACACCCAGTATGTCGGTATCAAGGCCAAGGGACTGAAGGAGTACTTGAAGCACTTCATCGGCCCGCTGCTGATCCTGGCCCCGCTGTTCATCGTCATCGAGATTTTGGGCGAGTTCATCAAGCCCTTTTCCCTGGGAATGCGGCTGTTCGGCAACATCTATGCCGAGGACCAGATGAACGATCTGGCGGCGACTGCCGTCCACCTCGGCCCACTGAACCTGCCCCTACAAATCATCGTTTATCCACTCCAAATATTCACCGGCGGCATCCAGGCTTTCATCTTCGCCATGCTGACCTGCGCCTACATCGGCATCATGTCGGAAACGCACCACAACAGTGAGGGCGATTTTGATGTGCCGGATGCATCCGATCACACTGTCAAAGAAAACACCCGTGTCCACGCTCCCGTGGCACACTAAGGAGAGAAACGAATGGCTGGAACTTATTTTGGACTTCTCGCGCTGGGCGTCGCCCTTATGCTTCCGCTGGCTGCGGTCGGCGTCGGTATCGGTGAGGGCATGGTCTTCGCCGCCGCCATCCAGGGCGTCGCGCGTCAGCCCGAAGCCGAGGCCCGCATCCGCAACCTGATGTTTGTGACCTTCGCCCTCGTCGAAACCCTGTTCATCTTCACCCTGGTCTTCTTCTTCGGCCTGAAGGCATTGCTGCCGACGCCCGAGCAGATCACGACGATGCTGGGCGCCCACTAAACATTAGGGGATGACTCGGAAATGAGCTTTTTGCAACAACTCGGAATCACGCCGGCTCTGCTGATCACGCAGATCGTCGGATTCCTGATCCTGCTTTTCCTCTTGAACCGCTTCATGTTCAAGCCGATCTTCGGCATCCTGGACCAGCGGCAGGCGGACATCAAGGCGACCTACGACCAGCTTGAAGCCGACCGGGCGCGGATGGAAGAAACCCGGCGGCAGTACGAGCAGCGACTTGCCAACATCGAGGCCGAAGCGCGCGAAAAGATCCAAGCCGCCGTACAGGAAGCGCAGGCGCTGCGCGACAACCTCGTGGCCGATGCGCGCCAGCAGGCGGAGACCATCGTCTCCCAGGGGCGCAACGACAGCGAGCGGGAGCGCCAGGCCGCTTTCCTGGAAATGCGCGGGCAGATCGTCGCCATCGCCATGGCGGCGGCGAGCAAGGTCGTGGGCGAAAACCAAAACGACGCCCGGCAGACCAAAATGGTGTATGACTTCATCGGCAGCGTCGTTTTCGGGGCCGTCAGCGACTCCGGGCGTGGCGTGTCCGAGACCGTCACTGCGAATGGGTCATCGAAAGGCGCGGCGGCATATTGAAAGATATCCGAGTCGCCAAGCGCTACGCCGCCGCCCTGTTCGGGGTGGCCAGGCGGGACGGCATCCTGGACGCGGTGGAGCAGGATATGACTCTGGTCAGCCGCTTCCTCGCCGAAGTCCCGTACTTGCGGGCCGTGCTGATACAGCCGCTGGTCTCGGTCGCCCGCAAGAACATCGTGGTGGATGAAGCCTTCGGCGACCGGGTGACCGCCTCGTCGCTGAACTTCATCAAGCTGCTTATCCGCAAGCGGCGCGAGGGCCTGATCAACGAGTGCATCCGCGAGTTCCGTGCCCTACTCGCCGAGCACACGAATACGGTTGATGCCGAAGCGTGGTCAGCCATCCCCATGACGCTGGAACAGCAGGAAAAGCTCTCCGTCAGCCTGCACAAGCTGACTGGCAAGAAGGTCCGGCTGGTCTCCGAAGTCGATAAGGCTTTGGTTGGCGGCGTCGTGGTGCGGATCGGCGACACGGTCATGGATGGAAGTGTGCGTGGCAAGCTGGAGCGCCTAGAGCGGCAGTTGTTGGGCGCGAATGCCCTGGGAGAAATCGTCTAAATGGCAATCAAGCCGGAAGAAATCACATCCATTCTCGAACGGGAATTGGAAGCCTATAAGTCGGACATCGAAGAGGTCGGCGTCGGTACCATCCTCCAGGTCGGTGATGGCATCGCGCGCATCTATGGCCTGAAGGACTGCATGGTCGGCGAGCTTTTGGAGTTCCCCGGCGGCGTGCAGGGCATGGCCTTGAACTTGGAAGAAGACAACGTTGGTGCGGTCCTGCTCGGCTCCGAACCGCGCATCAACGACGGCGACACGGTCAAGCGCACCGGCAACATCATCCAGATCCCCGTCGGCGAGGCTCTGGTGGGCCGCGTCGTGAACGCCCTGGGTCAGCCGATTGATAACAAGGGGCCGATCGCGACCACCGAGTTCCGCCGACTCGAAACCCGCTCGCCGGGCGTCGTCGAGCGCCAGCCGGTCAAAGAGCCGCTTCAGACCGGCATCAAGGCCGTTGACTCGATGATCCCCATCGGGCGCGGCCAGCGCGAGCTGATCATCGGCGATCGTGGCACCGGCAAAACGGCCGTCGCGCTCGACGCCATTATCAATCAGCGCGATACCGACGTTTACTGCATCTACGTTGCCATCGGCCAGAAGTCCAGCACCGTCGCCAACGTCCGCACGTCACTGGAACAGGCCGGCGCGATGGAGTACACGACCATCGTCGCGGCGACTGCGGACGATCCAGCCTCCCAGCAGTACATCTCGCCCTACACAGGCGCCTGCATCGGCGAGTGGTTCCGGGACAACGGTAAGCACGCCTTGATCGTCTATGATGACCTGTCCAAGCAGGCCGTCGCCTACCGCCAGGTCTCGCTGCTGCTGCGCCGCCCGCCGGGCCGCGAGGCGTATCCGGGTGACGTCTTCTATCTCCACTCGCGCCTGCTGGAGCGGTCGGCGAAGCTGTCCAATGAACTCGGGGGCGGGTCGCTGACGGCCCTGCCGATCATCGAGACTCAGGCGGGCGACGTTTCGGCGTACATCCCGACGAATGTCATCTCGATCACTGACGGCCAGATCTTCCTGGAGACGGACCTGTTCAACTCCGGCGTCCGGCCCGCCATCAACGTCGGCGTTTCGGTCTCGCGGGTCGGCGGCAACGCCCAGACCAAGGCGATGAAGAACAAGAACGTCGGCGGCCAGCTCAAGTTGCAGCTCGCCCAGTTCCGCGAGGTGCAGGCTTTCTCGCAGTTCGCCTCGGACCTGGACAAAGCCACACAGGCCCAGCTTGCGCGCGGCCTGCGTCTGGTCGAAGTCCTGAAGCAGCCGCAGTACCAGCCCATCCCCCTGGAAAAGCAGGTGCCGATCATCTACGCCGCCAACACCGGCGCCCTGGACGACGTGCCGGTCGAGGCCGTGCGCCGCTTCGAGTCTGAGTTCATCGCTTTTCTGGCCGACAAGTACCCGGAAGTGCCCGAAACTATCGCCCGAGACAAGGTTCTGAGTGATGGGACAGTGGATGCCTTGAAGAAGGCCATCGCCGCTTTCAAGGCGCAGTTCAAGGCGTAACAAACCGACAAAGCCCCGGCCAGACTGGCCGGGGCTTTTTTGTCCCATAGCGCCGACACGCTCGAAGGGTGTATAATATGCAGCTCGTGTGGGATGAAACGAAAGCCTCGTCTAACCTTCGCAAGCATGGCGTGTCATTCTTGGAGGCCGGCACGATCTTTGACGATCCGCTCGCCATCACCTACGACGACCCTGACCATTCCGACGATGAAGATCGGTTCATCACCTTGGGCTTCTCCAAGCAGAACCGGCTGTTGATTGTTTCACACACTGCCCGCGCGGGGCTGACACGCATCACCAGCGCCCGCCCTACCACCTGACAGGAAAGAAGTCACTGTGAAGACCCAGAATGAGGCCACTCCCGATCCATCCTCCGCACTAGAAGCCGACAACGATTTAGAAGATGAGCTACGCCCTGAGTACGACGCCTCGGCCTTGAAGAACGGCGTCCGTGGCAAATATCTTGCCCAGTACCGTTCCGGGACAAATCTGGTACTGCTGGCCCCGGACGTCGCAAAAGCCTTTCCTACCGAGCAAGTTGTCAACGAGGGTCTGCGTCGACTGATGCAGCTCCAGGAGGCCGCTTGACTTTTTCGCCGCTGCTTGCTACACTGTCATCAAGTCTGCCAAATGCCGTAATAGCCAGTAGGATTATAGGTGGCAAAATCCTACCTTTAGCGTGTCCTCCGAAAAAGTGCGGCAGTTGCCGCCATCACCGCGTGTTATGCTGTAGATGCGCGGAATAGTAACGAGTTGGGCCGCTGGACCAACGGCTTATCTTGGGCGAGGGCGGACAGGCGACAACGAGAAGGGGGCGTGAAGGTTTTGGCACAAACGGCGACTGAAGAACAGACGGTCTACAGGGCAGCCTGGACGGACTACCGAAAGCGCTGGGGGGTCTACTGGCTTGCGATTGCCAGCATCACTCTCTTTGCTCCTCTTTACCTGACTTGGCCCTCTCCGACGATGCTCAAGTGGCTAGGCTGTGCCTGGGCCATTGTAATCGTCGCCGCCAATATGCATCTGTCGCAGTTCCGGTGTCCGCGCTGTCGGGCCTACTTCATCGGGCGCTGGAACACGCGCGACAATCATCCCTCCTATTGTCACTCTTGCGGGCTACGGAAATACGCACTGGACTCGACCGAGGGTGGTAATCTGACGGGCCTCTAAAAGAGCGGGATCGCCAGCAAGAGCGGAACCGCCTGCGGCCCAACAATGCGCTGCACCGGACGCCACCGCCGCCGGGTCCTGTTCTGGGTCGGTCGGCAGTGCGAGCGGTGCCGCCGGTGAGCGCAGCCGTTAGACCGCTCCGCAGGTGGTTCTCTAGAACCTACAGGGGAAAAGCGCTATGAAGGAACACCCGGCTAAGCGACCTCGGCTAAACCTGTACATCTTAATTACAGCCTATTTGCTCCTTGTGGTATGCTTGATTGGCTTACTGGTGGCGACTATTCGAGATCACGATTTTCGCCCGTGGCTTTTGTTAGCCATTGTCTTAGGTGTGATAGCATGGACGAATAGGGCCAAATGGGTGGGCAGGTTCCCAAGGCCTTGAAGCGGAAGCCATTCCGAGGAGTGGTCTAACCCCACGCTGCACCTGACGCCACCACCGCCGTTGCCTCAGCGTGTTCGGCTGGCTGTGTTGACGAACTTCTGGCAGTACCGATAGACGACGGATTTTCAGAATATATGCTGGAAGAAACGGGCGGCGTGTTGTTGGGTGCCGGAAGAAAGCTGAACTATGACCGATCCACGATTGACCAAATGGGCGGACACGCTCGTCAACTACAGCCTCTCACTCAAGCCCGATGAGCAAGTGCTGATTCGGGTGGATGAGGCCGCCATCCCGCTCGCCAAGGAGGTTTACCGCTCTGCCCTGGCAGTCGGCGCACACCCCCATATGCAGGTGCTCGTAGACGGCTTGGACGAGATCTTCCTGACGACGGGCGGGGACCGGCAGCTCGAGTGGATCTCGCCCATTAAGCAGTTCGAGTACGAGACGATTGATGCCCTCTGCGCTATTGTCGCGCCCTCCAACACGTCCGCTCTGTCCGGGATCGAAGCTGGGAAGCAGGCGCTGTCGCAGCGGGCGAACAGCGCCATCCGGCGGTCCCTATTCGATCGCACGGCGGCGGGCCAGGCCAAATGGAGCCTCACCCTCTACCCGACTCAGGGCGCGGCGCAGAACGCGAAGATGTCGCTGACGGACTATGAGGACTTTCTGCTGCGGGCGATGCTGCTGGACAAAGAAGACCCTGCCGCCGCTTGGAAGGCGTTCTCGCAGGAGCAGCAGCGCTATGTAGACTATCTGAACCGGGTCCAGACGGTCCGGTTCGTGGCCCAAGACACAGACATCTCGATGAAAGTCGGCGGGCGCGTTTGGGTCAACTCAGACGGACACAAGAACTTTCCGAGCGGCGAGATTTTCACGGGACCACTGGAAGACAGCGTGAACGGGCATGTCCGCTACACTTTCCCGACGGCGCACTTGGGGCATGAGGTGGACGACGTGCGGCTGACGTTCGAGAACGGGCGCGTCGTGCAGGCGGAGGCGGCGCGCGGGCAGGAGTTTTTAGAAGCCATGCTGGACAGCGACGAAGGCGCCCGGACATTGGGAGAAGTCGCCATCGGCAACAACTACGGCGTTCAGCAGTACACGCGGAACACTCTCTATGACGAGAAGATCGGCGGCACGTTCCATCTGGCATTGGGGAACGCCTACCCGGAGACGGGGGCGACGAACGTTTCCGCCGTTCATTGGGACATGGTCTGCGATATGCGGCCCGAGGCCGGCGGCGGCGCGGTCTATGCCGACGGCATTCTCATCCACGAGAATGGGCAGTGGACGATCTAGCCATGAGGGAGCGATGAATCGCGCCCCTACGCGGCGTCGTTGAGCGCGTCCAGCATCGGGAACGTCCGGCCGGCGATCTTGGGGTCAATCCGTTTGGCTTCCTGAATCTCGGCCAGGCCACCGGCCAAGTCGCCGCGCTTGCGGAGGGCATAACCTAAGTTGAAATGTGCCCAGGCGTGGTGGTGGTTGATCTTAAGGGCGCGCTTCCAACTGGCGAGAGCGGACTCGTGGCGGCGCAGTTTGTATTGGGCGTTGCCCAGGTTGAAGTGGGCGCCCGCAAACTCCGGGTCCGTGCGGACGACCTCCTGCCAGCGCTCCAAGGCGGCCTCGGTCTGGCCTTCGTTGCTCAGGATGATCCCGAGGTTAAAGTTGGCCCAGGG
>JANOOM010000264.1:0-1993 GCA_031421335.1 Armatimonadota bacterium | reverse complement strand
GCCAAGCGCATGACGACGAAAGAGCTGATCGCACAAACGGGCCGGCAGAAGTTGATTGTCCTGTCCATGCTCTACGAAAACCCCAACATCGGTCTGTACCGCGCCTCCCGGTGCTCGAACTCGGTGGCGGAACTGCTGGGCCGTAAAGATTTAACTGCCGCCTTCCTTCAAGCCTACTCATCATTCGACCCGGACCCGAAGGCCCACCCGCACTTTGAAGACGAGGGCGGGGTATTTGCGCTGGGCTGGATGCTCTTGCTGGCGGACTACCCGCCCCTTCAGAGCCGGTCGGCAGGGCATGAGAAAGAGGTCCTGTCGGCCCTGTGCAGGAAGTACCGAGAGATGCAGAAGGCCAACGCATCGTATCCAGAAGGCCAAAGCCCCTACGGACCCGGCTGTTTTGCGCTAGACACCGCTCAACGGCTTGCGAGAAAAGTCTTCCCGAAGGCGCGCATCCTCTCCGTGCGGACTCAAGGGGATGTCGAACTCGGGGTTCGGGAGTTGGAACAGCTCTGCGGCAGCTAGGCCCTTGCGGTAGTATCTCGACCTGAGCCTAGCGACAACGACCATGGCCGGAAGATGGCCGGCTACTATTCTAAGCATCGCACAGCATACAAGGGAGTACATTAGTTGAAAGTCGGCCTCATCGGCTTGCCCAAATCCGGCAAGACCACCCTGTTTAACGCCCTCACGCGCGGCGACTCAAGCCCCGCCGGCGGCGGCTCTTCCGCCCTCGTCAGCGTCGTGCCCGTGCCGGACACGCGCTACGACTTCGCCGTCGCCCTCTTCCACCCCAAGAAGCGGACGCAGGCCACCATCGAGTTCACCGACGGCGCGGCCCAGTTATCCGGCGAGGGTGGCAAGAGCGCCCAGAAGTTCGGCGCGGACTTCTTCGTCGGCATCCGGTCCGTGGACGCCCTCGTCCTCGTCGTCCGTGCCTTCGAGACGCCCTCCCTCCCGGCCCCGGCGGGCGGCCTGAACCCGCTCAAAGAATATCAGTCTATCACCGAGGAGCTTCTGCTGGGCGACCTGTCCGTCATCGAGACCCGCTTAGAGCGAATCGAGAAGCAGCTCAAGACCCGCAAGCAGGGCGTCCCCAGCCCGGAAGTCTCCGAGCGCGAGACCCTGCTCAAGATCAAGGCCGTTCTAGACGACTTCAAGCCGGTGTCGAGTGTTGACCTCGACGACGACGAGCGCAAGATGGTCCGCAACTTCGACTTCCTGACCGGCAAGCCGCTTATCGCCGTGGTGAACCTCGGCGAAGGCGACATCGCCGGGGCGGACACTCTGGCCCTGCTCCAGCCCCTGCGCGAACAGTGCGGCCACGAAGGCGTCGCACTTATCACCCTCTGCGCCGCCGCCGAGGAGGAAGTCGCCATGCTCGACGAGGCCGACCAGCGCGAGTTTTTGGACGACCTTGGGATCAAGGAACCCGCCCGAGACCGGCTGATCCGGGCGGCTTATGAGGCTCTGGGCGTCCAGTCCTTCTTCACGGTCGGCGAGGACGAGGTGCGCGCCTGGACCGTGCCCCTGGGCGCATCGGCGCTGACGGCGGCGGGCCGCATCCACTCGGACCTCGCCCGCGGCTTCATCCGCGCCGAGGTTTTGGCCTTCGACGACCTGATTGCGGCGGGGACGTGGGAGGCGGCCAAGGCCGCCGGCAAGCCGCGCCTGGAAGGCAAGGACTACCCCGTCAAGGACGGCGACATCCTGAACATCCGGTTCAAGGTGTAGGGCGAATGTAACGTGAGAGGGCGGGGAAAGAAGGGCGGGGACGCGGAGGAGGGCGCGGCAAGCGGCGCCCTCTTCCCCCTGCTCCCCAACCGTTATCGGAAGGCTATTCTATGAACAAGTCCGAGTTTTATGCCGTTGCTTATAAATCCGGCTCCAAGCCCAACAGCCCCTATGCCGGCACGGTCCGGCCCGTCATCGTTGAGTCGGTCGAGCGGGTTGAAGAGGCGAACCCCGACGATTTCCCCAATAGCGGCGATAT
>JANOOM010000263.1:0-2176 GCA_031421335.1 Armatimonadota bacterium | reverse complement strand
GGAAGCGGCACAGGATGTGGCCGTTGAGCCAGACGAACCCGCTCTACAATCCCGTCTTCGTCACCCTTAGGATGCGGTGGGTGCCGATCTCGGCGTGCGGGGCCGCGTCGAAGGACGTGCGGTAGAACGCCGGTGCGCCTTCCAGCTGGCTCCCAGCAGCCCCATCCCAATGGGCGTCGGCAGCAGGGTAGTCAAGGCCGCCGCGCATCTTCCATCCTTGCACCGTCGTCTCGTCACCCGCCGCGACCGTTTCCAGCGAGACCGTACCGTTGATGCCGCCGGTTCCGTCGGTGTTCTGGACCAAGACCGCCAGCTCGTTGGGGCCGGCGGCAGACCAGGCGGTGTCTAGGGGCGCGTCGAACGGCGTGCCGTAACCTTCGTGCGCTGCGACCTGCTTGCCGTTCAAGTAGACCGTCGCGTTGTCGTCCACGTCCTCAAAATGCAGGCGGCGGTGGTCGCCGGGCAGCGAGGGGAGAGTCGTCCGGTACCACGCGAAGCCGCGCTTGCGGCCAAAAGCGTCCTCGCCCAGTTTGGCGTCCCGCCAGGCCGCCCCCGCCGTGTCCGCAGGAGGGTTCGCCTTGTCGGGTGCATTATCGTTCGTGACGCGCCAGCCCACGACTGCAAGGCTGTGGCCGCCCCCCGCGGCGAGGACGACCGGCCCGGCCAGGCCCTTCACATCCACTGTGCCGATTGGGCCGAGGGCGCCGAACAGCTTGGGCCGCCCATAGTGCGCGGCCAGAATGGCCATTGAGCTGATGCCGACCGGCAGGGAAAGCGAGACCGGCCTTTTGGCGAGTCCGCTCACGATGGGCCGCCCGCCGACGAAAACCGAGAGCCAGTCGCCCGCCGCAGCGAATTGCAGTGAGTACATCCCAGCTTTAGGCGTGTTGACGGTCGTGCGATACCAGGCATAAGCGCTGCTGTCGCCGTCCGCGCCCATCGGTAGGGGGTCCGCGCTGGCCTTCCAGGGAGCGTCCTGATATCCTGTTTGGGCCTCCGCATCGCCGCGCCGCACCTGCCAGGCGCTGAGGGCGGGGGCAGGGGGCGTGGACGTATTTGACCCCATCGGGAGCAGATGCCCTGGTGCCATATCCGCGCCGAAGACGAGGGCGTCCGTGACCAGGCCGGTCGGGGACTCTGAAGTCAGGCTCGTGCGGCCACCTTGCGCCTTAACGTCGCCGACGAACTCTGGGCCGATAATGACCTTGTCGTCTACGAACCAGGTGCGGTCGGCCAGGGCCGTGCTGACGGCGACCACGCGAACCGTCTGTGCGCCGACGCGGAACGAGCCGACCTGCGGCCGGTCATGCGCCACTGAAAGCAGAGTCGCCGTGCGCCTGTCGGGGCTGAGGATGGAAGCATTGCCCATCGCAGTCGCCGGGCTAGCGAGCCGAAACCGCATCTCGACACTGTCACCTGCCGGGGCGTAGGCCACTAAAGTGGTCACGTTCCCCTGCGTCTGGACGCCCAGTACGTTCGCGGCCCGCTCCAGCGTCACGCCCGGCAGCAGGGCGTAGTCTTTCACGACCGGCACGATCTGGCCCGGCGCGACGGTGAGTGGCCCCGAGACCGGGAACAGCGTCCCGTCGGCTTCCTTTACCTGCGTCTTGATCGGCGCCTTGCCGTTGTTGTCCAGGAACAGGATGGTCCCGGCGGGGGCGGTGCGCGCCGTCACCCGTATACCGGCATCGGTGGCCGCACTCTTGTAGGCGTCCGAGGCGTTGTCGCTGTCTTCCAAAACGCTCTGGAAGCTGCGCGCGAACAGGGCGGCCCGCTTGAAGCGGTAATAGGTGGGCCGCAGGTCGCCCGCCTGGCCGATGGCTGCGCCGTAGTCGTAGCTCGACGTGTCTTCATCGTCGTTGGTGTAGCCGAAGTTCGTCCCGCCGTGCAGCATGTAGAAGTTCAGGCCGTTGCCCCCGTAGGCCAGCACCTTCCACATGCGCCGGTCGTAGGCGTCCACGTCGGCCTGTTTCTGGCCGTAGTGGTCGTACCAGATGCTCCAGAACTCCGTCGTGAACCAGGGGCTTGTCCGCCCCAAGCTGCTCCACGGGTCGTCCCCGGCGGGGTCCGAGCCGTGATGCAGGCCGCTGAAGAAGTAGGGCACTTGCAGGCCCAAAGCGACCGCCTTGTCGCGCAGGTGCGTGAAGTAGGGGTTAGGCATCTCCGTCCCCCAGCC
>JANOOM010000262.1:0-16138 GCA_031421335.1 Armatimonadota bacterium | reverse complement strand
GGATTGGCCAAAATCTGGGAGCGGCGACGGCAGACAGGTTGACGGTAGGCAGAGGGCATCTGAGGTACTGCTCGCCCGTGTCTGGGACCAGTACCCAACTCTCTTGATAGCTTGCAGCATTTGCGTCAGCCGCTTCGCCGTAAAGGACGACGAGCGCACGGTGGAACTGGCCGACCGTGACATTCTGCACCGGAAGGATCAGCATCATTCCAGCCGAGAGAAAGCGCAGCGCGAAGCTCAAAGGTGTTTCGCCAAACTTGCGAGTCCGTTGATTCCCCCCCGATGGCCGGGCCGACCAGAGCGAGCAGAAGGAAATGCATTCCCACAACGGCGTGGGTTACGCTCCGCTGGCCATCAGCCGCTTGAGCTGGGTCAGGGCGCGGTTTTGTAAGCGCGAGACGTGCATCTGCGAGATGTTGAGCTGCTTTGCGACTTCGGCCTGAGACATGTCCTTGAAGAACCGATGGATGATGATGGCCCGCTCGCGTGGCTCCAGCGACTCCAGGGCGTGGTCTAGGTCGCCATATGCGTCCAGGCTTTGCAGGGACTCGTCTTCGGCGCCCACGAACTCGGCGAGCGACAGCGGCGCACTGTCCGAATCGTGCATCATCTTGCTATCCAGCGAGACCGTGTCGTAGGCGTTCCCAAGCTCGATCGCTTCCAGGGTTTCTTCCTCGGTCGCGCCGATACGCTGGGCGACTTCCTGGATCGTCGGTGGGCGGCCAAGCTTCGAGCTGAGGTACTCCTGCGCCTTCGAGGCGGTCTGGTTCAGCTCTTGCAGGCGGCGCGGCACTTTCAGGCTCCACGCCTTATCGCGGAAGTAGCGCCGGATCTCGCCGACGATGGTCGGCGTGGCGTAGGTCGAGAACTTGGTGCCCCGCCCCGAATCGAAGCGGTCAATGGCGTTAATCAGGCCGATGGTGCCAACCTGGATCAAGTCCTCGAGCGGCTCACCGCGGTTGACGAACTTGCCTGCGAGGTAGCGGACCAGGTTCTGGTGCATCACGACGAGCCGGTCGCGCATCTGCGCGTCCCGGCTACGGGCGTATCGGGCGAACAGGGTCTCGGCATCGTCCTGGGTCCAGTCCGCCGACTTTTTCTGTGTCATAACAGTCATTCTACGTCAGAGTGCCGTTCTAATTTAATCGTGCGGCCATGCAGCCGCGACTACTGAAGCGTTCCTACTCGGGGGCGAACTTGGTCAGCACGACGCGTGTACCCGCCGCCGTGGTCTCGATGGAGACTTCGTCCACCAAGATCTCCATCAGCAGCGCGCCCAGCCCCTGCTGGTCCACGCCGGCTTCTTCCAGAAGCTGGGCCTCCTCCGAGGGGGCGGCGATGTCGTCTTCAGCGATGTTGTCCGTGATCTCGATCCGCAGCGCGTGCGGGGAGACCGTACTGGTGACCTGGATCGTCGCGGCCCCGCCCCCGGCGCGCTCGACGGCGTGGGTGCAGGCTTCGCCGACGGCGAGGCGGACGTCTTCGACCTCGTCATAGGAAAACGGCATCCGGCTGGCGATACCGAGGACGGCGAGGCGCGCGACGCCGACGTACTCGGGCCGGCAGGGGATGGTGAGATGGACCGTTTCGGCCAAGTGGTCGGTCACAGGGTCACCCCTTCCTTCGCGGCGGCTTCTTCCTCGGTCTGGTAGATGTCGAAGATCTTGTTCAGGCCCGTGATCTCAAAAATGCGCTGAATCCGCATCCCCGGCCCGACCAGGGCCAAGTTGCCTCCCGCTTCGCGCAGGCGCTTCAGGCCGCCAATCAGGACGCCCAGACCGGTGCTGTCCAGGTACTCGACCTTAGATAAGTTGATGATGACGCGCTTGACGCCGCGCTCGGCGAGCTGCACCAGGTCCTGCTTGAGCTGCGGCGACGTATAAACGTCCACCTCGCCCTCGATCTCCAGGACACAGGTGGTCTCGTCGGGGGTGCGGCTGTTCATCGTGAGGTTCAAGTTTCGATCTCCTTTAGCACAATCTTCCAGTCAACGCGGAGGCTCGGGGACGGGCTGAGTTTGGGACAACTCGGCCAGTATCTGCTCCGCCCGGCGCTTCAGGTCGTCCACGGTCTCCCCGATCTCGCTTTGGCTCGACGCGTGGGGCCGCCGGGCCATCAGCAGGCCGAGCAGAGCGCCGGTGAGAGCGCCAGCGCCGACCCCTGCCATTATCAAGAGGCCGATGCTGCTCTGTTGGTCACGGTCGGGCATTAGTATTGGTGTCCACTCAGAGGCGGCGCTGGATGGTGGCCCCGCCCAGCACCGAGTCGCCGCTCAGGTCATACATCACCAGCGACTGGCCGGGCGTTACCGCCCGTTGCGGGGTGTCGAAGCGGACGATAACCTCGCCGTCACGCACGCCGTTTTGTACGACGGCCGGCACAGGCTCCATGTTATAGCGTATCTTCACCAGGGTAGAGCGAGATTCCTGCACGCCCCAAATTCCCACCCAGTTTATATCGTCAGCGACCATCCCCTCCGCCATCAAGTCCTCGTTACCGCCCACCACGATGGTGTTGGTCTCGGCATTGATATCCACAACGTACAAAGGAATGGGGGAGCCGACGTTCACCCGGCGGCGCTGGCCGATGGTGTAGAACGCGATGCCGTCGTGCCGCCCACGCTTCTTGCCGCTGGTGTCCCGGATGTCGCCGCTTTGCACCGTCTCGGGGGCGGTCTGCGCCAAGAAGTCGATGTAAGAGCCGCCCTGGACGAAGCAGAGCTCCTGCGAGTCCGGCTTGTCGTGGACGGCTAGGCCCAGCTCCATGGCGATGGCGCGCGTCTCGGCCTTGTTCGTCACCAGGCCCAGAGGCATCAGGGTGTGGGCCAGCTCTTCCTGCTTGAAGTGGTACAAGGCATACGTCTGGTCCTTGTCTCCGTCCAGGGCACGGCGCAGGGTCCAGCGCCGCTCGTCCTCATCGAACTGCGTGCGCGCGTAGTGCCCGGTCGCCAGCCACTCCGCGCCAAGGTCGCGCGCCTTGGCGAGCAGGGCATCGAACTTGACGTAGCGATTGCAGTTGACACAGGGATTGGGGGTGCGGCCCCGCCGGTATTCGTCTACGAAGTTGCCGATGACTTTCTCGGCGAAGAAGTCCCGGAAGTTCAAAACGTAGTGGGGAATGTCGAGGCGGGCAGCGACCCGGCGGGCGTCCTCGACGGCGCCTAGGGAGCAGCAGCCGACGCCCTTGGTCTCGGTCGTGCTCTCCTGCCAGATCTGCATGGTGACGCCGACGACGTCGTACCCCTGCCGCTGGAGCAGGCCGGCGGCCACGGACGAGTCCACACCCCCACTCATGGCGACGACGACGGTCTGCTTGGTGTTGGACATAGTAGAAATATTACTCGGTTTCGCTCGCCAGTCGCGCGAGGGCGCGGGCGTAGATCTTGGTGGCCCGGATCAAATGCTCGACCGGCCAGCACTCGTCCTTCTCGTGGGCGCCGCCGTCGGTCGGGTCAGCGTCTTTGAAGGACGGGCCGAAGGCGATGCCCTTTTTCATCGAGCGGGCATAAGTCCCACCTCCCATCGTCAGCGGCTCGCCCAAGTCGCCGGTCTCGTCCCGGTACACCTGGAGCAGTGTCGCCACCAAAGGGTCTTCCAGGGGCACATAGAGGGGCGGCTGGTCGGACAGCGATGCTAGAGTCCAGCCGGAACCCGAAATTCCTTTTTCTAAACACCCGCGCAGGGTGTCGGAGTTCCAGGCAACCGGGTAGCGGACGTTAAACGTCAGCGACACCTTGCCGCCCTCGATGGCGGCCACGCCCAGGTTGCAAGTCAGCGGCCCAGCCACGTCGTCCCGGCCCGCGATGCCCAATGCCCCGCCGGTCGTGTCCTCGGCCCACCCGTGGACGCGCTCGATGATTTTTCTTTGATCTTCCTGATGGTCCAGCAGTAGCAGGGCGTCGCACAGCACGGCAACGGCGTTGACGCCGTTTTCGGGAGTGCTGCCGTGGGCCGAAACGCCTTTGGCGGTGACGCGCAGGCCCTCGCCTTCCACGTCCTCGGTCGTGACACCAACAACGGCATTCAAGCGGGCGATGACAGCAGCACGTGGGGCGGGGTCCCTCAGGACGGCCTCGGCCGTGTCCGGCACCATGTTCGGGCGCTGCCCGCCGCTCAGGGAAACAATGTGGATGTGTCCGCCTTCGGGCGGGGCGGGGTGCGTCAGGATAGCATTCGCGATGCCCTTCTCGGCATAAACCAGGGGGAACATGGCGTCGGGCGTGAAGCCCGTCACGGGCATTTCCTCATGCGCGAAGTAGTGCTTGACACACTCGAAGCCGCTCTCCTCGTTGGCGCCCAGGATCAGCCGGATGCGGCGCGTCAGCGGGACCGCGCACTCCTTGACAGCCAGCAGCGCCCAGAGCGCGGCCATGGCCGGGCCTTTGTCGTCGGTCGCACCGCGGGCGTAGATCTTGCCGTTGTCTATCTCGGCCCCGAACGGCGGATGGACCCAGCCCGACCCGGGGGGCACCACATCCACATGCGCCAGCGCGCCGACGATGGGCGCGTCGGCAGATACGCCCGGCGCGATCCATTCCGCGTGGGCGGCGTACCCGTCCAGATTCTTCGAGGTCAGCCCGTACCGCTCCCCGACGCCCAGGGCGTAGTCGAGTGCCTGCCGCGTTTCGGCCCCGAACGGGGCGCCCTCCGCGGCAGGTCCTTCGACACTGGGGATACGCAGCAGGCCCTGCGTCGTCTCGACGATCTCCTGTCGGTGCGCTTCAATCCACTCCGAGACCTGCTGATCTATTTCACTCCAACTTAGCTGACTAAAATGGTCCACGCGGTTTTCTTCCTATCGAACGGATATGCCCTGCCATTATCCACAAAATGCGGGCAGGCGTCAACGTGAGTCCTCTAGCGCAGTGTCACGACGATCGCCTCCGGGACGCGCCCCAAGCGCAACGGCAGGGCCGCCCCTTCCATGCCCCGACTGACGATCAGAGTCTGGCCGTTGACCACGCGCCGCCCGGCCCAGGTGACCGCGCTGCCCGGCGGCAGGAGCCGGTCCAAGTGCCGGTGGAGGCGGCGGGCGATCCAGTCCAGCGGCATCACCTGGCCGCCGTGCGTGTGGCCCGACAGTGTTGCCAGCGGCCGCACTCCTGGCAGCCAGGCGGCGTCCGGGTTGTGCGCCAGCAGCAGGCGCGGCGTCTGCGGTTCCAAGGAATCGAACCGCGCGTACCAGTCCAATCCACCCGCCGCCCGCTCGTAATCCTTGGGCGTCTGGTACACGTCGGGCCGAAAATACGCTGGCGACTCTTGCAGATCTTCCAGGCCGACGACCAGCAGGCGCTGCCCCCGCACCCGCACCGCCGCTGCCTGGTTCCGAAGCACGAGAACGTTGCGCGCCCGCAGGCACTCCACTAGGGGGGTGGCGTCCCCGCCGAAACTTGTATGGTCATGGTTGCCCAGCACGGCGAGCACGGGGACGCCGAACGCGCCCATCCGCCCCAATGTGGCGTCGAGCAGGGGCAAGTGGCGGGCGTCGTCGTCAATGAAGTCGCCGCCGAGCAGCACCAGGTCGAAGGGGTGGTGGCGGTGCCGTTGCAGAAGCCGGTTGATCTTGGAGCGCAAAACGCGGGGCCGTGTCCAGTGGCCCAGATGCCAGTCGGTCAGCAGCAGCACGCGCACCGGCCCGGCGAGCGGCCTGTCGGGATCGGAAACGTCGTGATGCGTGACGCTGAGGCGGGCCGGTTCCCCCCACCAGCAGTATGCGGCTAGTAGTCCCAGCAGACCTAAGAGCGGACGAATCATCGCGTAACCATCCCCATCCCGTAGAGGAAGTAATGTGGCGTCGTCTGCACGTCCACGTCCCAGCCCAGGGCCGCGAGCCGCCTGGCCAGCTCCATCGCTCGGTAGAAGACCTTGACGACGCGGAACTCGCGCCCGTCATTCAGCCGCCGCAGCGTCGAGGTGGCCTCTTCCCCTTCCAGCGTATGGTCGGCCGCCGTCGAGGTCTCCTCGTAGCGCGAGTCAAGGAAGAAGACGCGCCCGTCCGGTTTGAGACATGCGCGTACCGTCTGCCAGAAGGCGTCAAAGCACTCAGGCGGCACATGGGACAGCCAGAAGCTGAAGAAGACGACATCGTACTGTCGGTCGGGCTGCCATGCGAACAAGTCGGCGACTTCGTACCGGAGGGCCGCGTCCCCCATCTTGGCCCGGTTGATCGCCAGCGTCTCCGGTGAGGCATCTATCGCCGTCAGGCTCGTCGCCGTCCGCGCCAGCCGCTCCGTCCACCAGCCTGTCCCCGCCGCCAGTTCCAGCACGTCACCAGTGGGGCCAAAGGCAGCCAGTGCGTCCGAGACTTGCCCGGTCTCGTCGGCCCAGCGCGCGTTCGCTTCTGGCCCCCGGTCATAGCGACCGTCGCGCTTGAACCACTCGTCGTACTCGTTCGCGCGGGCGCGGTAGTAGGCGACTTGTTCGTTTTGGATGTTTTCGTTCATGGTGTCCTCGTGGGGAATTACGAGCGGCATTCCGAGCGGTTGAAAACCGCTCGCTAGGAGAAGCACCCTCCGGGTGAGAAGAGCCGGCGGGGGCAGCCTTCCTGTCGTCCGCAGGACGCCTGACCTAGCGAGTGGTTTTCAACCACTCGCCCCCTTCCGTGCTGCCATCCGCGCCTTGATCTCTGCCTCCATCCCGTTCTCCGTCGGCTCGTAGTAAGGCTGCGTCTGCACGCCCTCCGGCAGATACTCCTGGGCGACGTAGTTGCCGGGGTAGTCGTGCGGGTTCAAGTACGGCGTGTCGCCTTTCGCCGCCCGGCCCGTGCCGCTGCGGCTGTCGCGCATGGGCTTGGGGACCGGCGAGGCCCGCTCGGCCTCCACATCCGCCAGCGCGCGCTTCAAGGCGACATAGGAGGCTTTGGACTTGGGTGCGGCGGCCAGATAAGTCACGGCCTGGGCCAAGTTGAGCTGCGCCTCGGGCAGCCCAACATATTCGACGGCGTGGGCGGCAGCGTTGGCGACGAGCAGCCCCATCGGGTCGGCGTTGCCGACGTCTTCCGAGGCCAGGATGATCAGGCGGCGCGCGATGAAGCGGGCGTCCTCACCCGCTGAGAGCATCCGCGCGAGATAATACAGCCCGGCGTCCGGGTCGCTGCCCCGGATGGACTTGATGAAGGCCGAAATGGTGTCGTAGTGCGTGTCGCCCGTCTTGTCATAAGTCAGCGCGCGCCGCTGCAAAGCTTCTTCGGCGATTTCGCGCGTGACCCGCCGGACGGCGTCCGCTTTGCGCGATTCGGGCCGGGTCGTGGTCGCGGCCAGTTCCAGGGCGTTCAGGGTTGTCCGCGCGTCCCCGTTCGCTTTGTCGATCAGGTGGGCGCGGGCTTCCGGTTCCAGCACGACCCGCAGCGCCCCCAGCCCGCGCTCGGGGTCCGTCGTCGCCCGGTCCAGCAGGGCGCCGAGCTGTTCGTCCGTCAGCGACTCGAACGTGAACACGCGGGCGCGCGACAGCAGGGGCGCGTTGACCTCGAAGTAGGGGTTCTCCGTCGTCGCCCCGATCAAAACGACGGTGCCGTTCTCGACGTGGGGCAGCAGGGCGTCCTGCTGGGCCTTGTTGAAGCGGTGGATCTCGTCAATAAACAGCACGGTCTTCTTGCCATAGAGCCGCCGCCGCAGGGCCGCCGCCTCAATCACTTTCCGCAGATCGGGGATGCCCTGCGTCACGGCGCTGAAGTTCTCGAAGTGCGAAGACGTTCGCCGGGCAACGATGCCGGCCAGTGTGCTCTTGCCGACGCCGGGCGGCCCGAAGAAGATCACCGAAGTCAGGGCGTCCTCCTCGATGGCCCGCCGCAGCAGGCTGTCCGGGCCGAGGATGCGCGCCTGCCCGACGAATTCTTCCAGTGTCGTGGGCCGCATCCGGGCCGCGAGTGGCGTGTTGGGTGCGGTGACTGGGGGCGGCGCGTCGCCGTCGTCAAATAGGTCCATGGTGGTATTGTAGCACACTGCCCCCGTGTCCGGCCGCCTCAGCGCGAGAAAATCAGGGCGGTGGAGAGCTGCGCCAGGGGCCGCTCCAAGGCGGCCCCCTCCGGGACCTCGAAATGCACCTGGAAGGCCCGGAAGACGACCCCGATGAGGGCCATCAGGCCCAGCCCGAGCGGGATGATCAGCTTCAGCAGGCCCAGCATCCCCGCGCCCGCCCCCGGATGGCTCCCCACCCAGAGACACATGACGACGATGCCCCCGACCAGGGCGCCGACCAGCCCCAGCAGCAGCAGGACGATCCCGAAGATGTAGACGTACCCCAGGGCCGCCAGCAGCCCGACCTGCGCCTGGTAAACGGCGGGCTGCTCTTTGGCGTGCCGTTCCAATCTCCGCACCAGCGCCTCGGACCGTGCCTCGGTCATACTGCCTCGCTCCCCCTAGCTAGAATGCTTGGTGGGAGTTTTCCACATCGGCAAGGATTATCCCTGCCCGTCGGGTAGAATCGCTGGAACATTAAAAAGTGACGGACAGGGAGAGACGACATGACGATGTGGGAACAGCTTCGGGCGCTGACGCCCGTGCAGAGGAACGCGTTCCTGGCCGCTTACCTCGGCTGGACGCTGGACGCCTTCGACTTCTTCATCCTGGTGTTCGTCATCCCCGACGTCGCCAAAGAGTTCAAAGTCGAGAAGACCGCCGTCACCTATGCCATCTTCCTGACCCTGGCCTTCCGGCCCGTCGGCGCGTTCCTGTTTGGCTGGCTCGGCGACCGCTACGGGCGGCGCATCCCATTACTGGTTGATGTCGTCTTTTATTCGGTCATGGAGCTGCTGTCGGGCTTCGCGCCGACCCTGACCGCGTTCCTGGTCCTGCGCGCCATCTTCGGCATCGCCATGGGCGGCGAATGGGGCCTGGGCGCCTCGCTCGCCATGGAGACCGTGCCGGCCCGGACGCGCGGGCTGCTGTCGGGCATCTTGCAGCAGGGCTACCCTGTCGGCTACCTGCTGGCCGCCGTCGTCTTCCGATTCGTCTTCCCCGTTCTGGGCTGGCGCTGGATGTTCTTCATCGGCGTCCTGCCCGCCCTGCTGTCGCTGTTCATCCGGTTCGGCGTCAAAGAGTCGCCGGTCTGGGTGCAGAGTCAGAAGGCGCGGGCAACGCAGAACCTGGGCCAATCCGTCAAGCAGAACCTCGGCTTGTTCGCCTACATGGCCGTCCTCATGGCCGCCTTCAACTTCATGTCGCACGGGACGCAGGACAACTACCCGACCTTCCTGCGCGTCCAGCGCCACTTCAGTCCGGACACGGTCAGCACGATCGCCATCATTTACAATGTCGGGGCCATCTGCGGCGGCATCTTCTTCGGCGCGCTTTCCCAGCGCATCGGGCGGCGGCGGGCCATCGTCATCGCCGCCCTGCTGGCCCTGCCTATCGTCCCACTGTGGGCCTACTCGCGCACCGCCGCCATGCTCGCCTTGGGCGCGTTCGGGATGCAGTTCTTCGTCCAAGGGGCCTGGGGCGTCATCCCCGCGCATCTGTCGGAACTCGCGCCGAATGTCCTGCGCGGGACGTTCACGGGGCTTGCCTACCAGACCGGCAACCTCATTGCCTCCTACAATGCCACCCTCCAGTCTCGCATCGCCGACTCGCACGGCGGCGACTACCGCCTTGCCCTGGCCTCGGTCATCCTGGTGGTTCTGGTGGCCGTCGCCGGCATCACGGCCCTGGGCCGGGAGGCGCCCGGCGCGGATTTCGCGGCGGACGGTTGACCCCCTCTTTTGACCCCTCTGTTTGACCACGAAATGGGCCGATGGGGTACAATGCGGGCATGTCACAATCCTCTTTATTCGACGCGGTTGACCCCGCCCCGCCCCCGCCGCTGCCCCCCTCCTGGCTCGCCGCTTTGGACGGCGAGTTCAGCAAGCCGTACTGGCCCAGGCTGCAAGAGTTCGTTGCCGCCGAGCGCGCGCAGGGCGCGGTCTACCCGCCCGCCGAGGACGTGTTCTCGTCGTTCCAATTGGCACCCTTCGACGACATCCGCGTCTTCCTGCTGGGCCAGGACCCCTACCACGGGCCGGGCCAGGCGCACGGCCTGTGCTTCTCCGTCCGCCCCGGCGTCGAGACGCCGCCTTCGCTCGTCAACATTTACAAAGAGCTGCGCGACGACCTGGGCTGCCGTATTCCGAACAACGGCTACCTCGTGCCGTGGGCCGCCCAGGGCGTCCTGATGCTTAATGCCGTGCTGACCGTGCGCGCCCACACCGCGAACTCCCACAAAGGGAAAGGGTGGGAGACCTTCACCGACAGCGTCATTCGCCACGTTTCCGCCCGCCCTGACCCGGTCGTCTTCCTCCTGTGGGGCGGCTACGCCCAGAAGAAGCTGCCGTTGATCGACACCAGCCGGCATTTGGTCGTTCAATCCGTGCATCCCTCGCCGCTGTCCGCCCGCAACGGCTTTTTCGGCAGCAAGCCGTTCTCGCAGATCAACACTGCCCTACGCGGCTGGGGCAAGCCCGAGATAGACTGGCAGATCCCCGACCTGTGACCCGGCAGGAAAAAGCCCACACGCCCGCGAACAACTCGGTTGGGCGCGATAACTCCGTAGAAGGAACGACTATGACCACTAAAGAGCGTGTCCAGGCGGAACTCGACACTCTGGGCGAAGAGGAAATGAACCAGATCCTGCGAGTCATACAACGGTTGAACCAGAAGGAAGCACCACCCACTCCACCACAAAAGCCGAGTTTGCTCTCTAAATTGAAGCAGATCAAGATCGAAGCACCCGAAGATTTCGCGGCCAACTTAGACGCTTATGCGAGCGGGGAGAAGCAGATTGGCAGTCCCTCAGACCTTCATTGATACGCTCTTCGTTGTCGCTCTTATCAACCAGCGCGACCGCTACCACGAACAGGCGGTAGAGATGGCTGAACTTTTTGAGGGCCAGCCCTTTCTGACGACTGATGGCGTATTGCTGGAAATCGGCAATGCTTTGGCGCGCGGATACAAAGCGGAAGCGGTCGAGGTCATCCAGGGCTTCTTGTTATCTGAAGATGTGGAAGTCACCCACCTCACCCCGGAACTGTTCGACCGCGCTTTCGCCCTCTACCAGTCACATCAAGACAAAGACTGGGGGTTGATTGACTGCATCTCGTTCGTTGTGATGGGCGATGCCGGTTCTGCTGGGGCATTAACCTTCGACAAGCATTTCGTGCAGGCTGGATTCCGGGCTTTGCTGCGTGAGCAGGATGCCGGATCGTGAAAGAACTTCAAGCGTCCAGTCCGCAGACCCGTCCCCCCTGTCCGCCCGCAACGGCTTCTTCGGCAGCAAGCCGTTCCCGCAGATCAACGCCGCCCTGCGCGGGTGGGGCAAGCCGGAGATAGACTGGCAGATCCCCGATTTGTGATCCGGCAGGAAAAAGCTTGTCTCCTGATGAACTAGCACACGGGGAGGGTCATAATGATGATCCAAGACATCACTGCTGCCGACTACGTCCTTTACGCCGACACGAAGAAGTCAGTCAGTGGCCTCAACAAGCGGATGATTTTTATCATGCTGCCGCTTGTGCTGTTGTCGTTCCTCTTCGTTGGCGCGGCGGGCCACGGTCTAACGATGCCCCGGCACGGGACTCCGGGCCAACCGATCTCCCCACTCCGCTTCGCCCTTGGCTCCGGGATGTTCGCCTTCTTCTCCTGGTTCCCCTGGTTCCTGCTGGCCGAGTGCGTCCTGGTGTACGTCATCATGGCGCGCGCCCACAAGAAGCAGACAAAGCCGATCATCGTCCTCAGCCCGGAAGGCATCACGGTTGACACCACAGCGACCCACATCGGCCTGATCCGCTGGGAGGAGATCGAAGAGGTCCGCAGCTACACGCTGATCTATCGCTATGTCAGCATCGTCCCCAAAAACACCGATGCCCTCTGCCGGAGGCTCGGTGGGAGCCGTTCCTGGTTGCTGCAAGTCAACGCCTTCTGCATCCCGCTCTACAAATTGATCGGAGTCTTTGTCGCCCCGATCAACATTCCGCAGGTCTACCTGCCGATCACCGTGGATGAACTGACGGCGCGCATCCACACCTACCAGGAAGCATACACAGTGCCCCCTGGCTTCGCACCTCAGGCGGCACCTATAGTCGCTGACGGGAGCATCTGGCCGCCGCCCCCGGCGCGCTGAGGCAAAGTGTTGACGTTTGACGGTTCTGATTTGTTAAGTGCCCTCACCTCGCCAGTCCTGCTGCGTGGCGACGCCGTAATGGCTTACCGTGACCCAGCCGCCGTTTTTCACGATGGCGTCTGGCACCTCTTCTTCACGCTGATAAAGACGACGCCGGATGGCCTCGTGTACTCGTTCCTGGGGACGAGCCGGAGCCGCGACCTGCGGCAGTGGACGACGCCGGAGACGCTGACGCCCGCCGACCGCGCCCTGAACTTCGGCAGCCCTGGCGTCGTCGCCCGATTTCGGGGGCAGTGGGTGCTTTGCCTCCAGACCTACCCACGTCCGAACGGGGAAAAGTATGGGAACGGTGACGCGCGGCTGTGGCTGATGCGGAGCGCCGACCTGGAAACATGGACGGAGCCGGAACTGCTGCGCGTCAAAGGGCCGGACGTGCCGCGCGAACGGATGGGGCGGATGATTGATCCTTACCTCTTTGAAGACAAAGACGAGCCGGGGAAGTGGTGGTGCTTCTTCAAGCAGGACGGCGTGAGCATGGCGTATTCCCACGATCTGATGCACTGGACCTATACAGGCCGGGCGGAGGCCGGGGAGAACGTCTGCGTCCTGGCCTTGGGCGACGAGTATGTCATGCTGCATTCGCCGGACAACGGCATCGGCCTCAAACGCTCCCTCGACCTGCGGACGTGGCAGGATGATGGCCTCCTCACGCTCGGTCAGGCTGAGTGGCCCTGGGCGCAGGGGCGCCTGACGGCCGGCTTCGCGCTGGACCTGCGGCATGAGCCGAGCATCGGGAAATATGTCCTCTTCTTCCACGGAAGCGGGCCGGAAGATGAGAAAACGCTGTTCGATACGCACGCCAGCATCGGCATCGCCTGGAGCGACGACCTGCGCGACTGGCACTGGCCGGGCGAATAAAGGGGGATCTGGGATGCAAGGAAAGATGTTCGTGGTGATGGGGATGCTGCTGGCGGCGGGGGCGGCGGGGGCGGCCCCGCCCCAGCCCATCCATTTGGAAGCGGCAGACGCGCGGCTCGTCGGCGTCACGGTCGCCACGACCATCCCCGGCTACACGGGCCGGGGCTACGTCGGCAACTTCGCCCCAGCGGGCGCCAAAATCGTCTTCAAACTTTCCGGCGTCAAGCCGGGCCTCTACGGTGTCAGCATCCGGTACAGCGCCCCCATGGGAGAAAAGAGTTACGATTTAGTGGTCAATGGGGCCACGTCCTCGGGAACGCTGCCGAAGACGGGGAATGTCTTCGTCACGCGCCCCGCCGGCAAAGTGGAGCTGGCGGCGGGCCGCAACACGCTGGCGGTCGAGCGGGGGTGGGGGTACTACTTCGTCACCTCCCTCGACCTCGATCCGCTGCTCCCGACGCCACTAAACAAGCCGCGGGCCACTTTGTCCGACCCGAAAGCCTCAAAAGAGGCGCGCGCTCTGATGCGCCGCTTGATCGGCCTGTACGGGGATAAGACGCTTTCGGGGCAGTACAGTGAGGCCGACAACGATTACATCCAACAGGTCACGGGCCGGGCGCCCGCGATCTACGCCGGCGATTTCATTGACTACTCGCCGTCGCGCGTCGCCCACGGCGCCAAGTCGGACGCGACCGACCGGATGCTGGCGCGGGCCAAAGCCGGCCAGATCATCACGGCCTCGTGGCACTGGAACGCCCCGACGGGCCTGCTCGACCGCGAGATCACGGATGCCAAGGGCAAGAAACTAGATGCCCACTGGTACAAGGGCTTCAATACGAACGCGACGACGTTCGACGTGCGGAAAGCGCTGGCCAATCCCAAGTCACCCGAATACGCCCTGCTCCTGCGGGACATGGACGCCGTCGCCGCCCAGCTTCAAAGGCTTTCGGACGCCCATGTCCCAGTCCTGTGGCGTCCGCTGCATGAGTCTAAAGGGGGCTGGTTCTGGTGGGGCGCGAAAGGCCCCGGCCCGTTCAAGCAGCTCTGGCGCTTGATGCACGACCGCCTGACCAACGTCCACCATCTGCACAACCTGATCTGGGTGGACAGCTCGGGCGGCGACCCGGCCTGGTATCCGGGCGACGATGCGGTGGATGTGGTCGGCGTGGACGCCTACCCCTCCGACATCACCGACCCGCTCAGTATCACCTGGGATACCCTGACCGGGCACTCCCACGGCCGGAAGCTGCTGGCCTTGACGGAGTTCGGCGGCGTGCCGGACATAGACAAAATGCGCCGCTACCGCGTCTGCCCGGCCTACTTCGTGTCCTGGTCCGGCGGCCTCGGCCCGAAAAAGAACCCGAAGGACTCACTTATCCGCATTTATCATTCGAGAAACGTGGCGACGAAGGGCGGCTAGGACGGGTTGGGGATGGCGGCGGCATTCACTTCCGGGAACTTGTCCGGCGTCATGGACGCCGAAGCATCGGCCTGACTGTAAGCCGTGTTCGCGGCGGTGTGGGCGGCCTCGCCCGCGTTCGTGTCGTCAATCTGCTCCTCTGCTGTCACGCTATTTTGCAGAGTAGTTCTCCTGGGGCGGCGATGGCTCGCGACCGTTGCCACTGTACCCGAGGCCGCACCCGCAAAAACGCGCGGCACGGTCATTTTCCGTGTTATAATGGGAAAGATGGACCAAACAACGCTCCGCCGCTTCAACGCTCTCGGCCTGCTCCCAGCTTTCCTGCTTCTCGCCGCCCCATCCGGCCCAGTCCAAGCTGCTGCCAAGGCGCCCGCGAAGTTCTCGCCGGCCCAGGTCCTGGCGCTCGTCTATTCGACGATGCCCTCCACGGCGGCGCATCGCCCCGAGATGGCGATGGACGGGGACGATGCTTCTTACTTCAAGTCCGCCTACGGCATGGGCGACGGGGACGACTTCCGGGTCATCCTGTCGCGCCCCATCCCGGTCCAGTCCCTCCACATCACGACGGGCGATGCCGACGGCCAGGACCTCCTGACGAACGGGTTCGTCGAGACGTCCCGCGACGGGAACTCCTACCGCAAGGCGGCTTCTTTCGATGCGGCCGGCGTCGCGGACGCGGTCCTTGATGGCTCGCTGGTGACCTCGCTGCGTATCCGCCTGAACCACGGACAGGGTGTTCCCCGCCTCCTGCTGCGCGAGATTTCGATCCAGTCGCCCGTGAAGGTCTCGCACGTCGAGATGGGGCCGGGCCGGGGCTTCTACGATATTTCCCAGGCGCACGACTTGAAAGTCTGGGCGCACACGGCGGAAATCCAGATGGAGCAATCCTGGGCCGACACCGAGGCGTTGCTCTACACCGACAAGTTCATCCCGCCGAACGCGGTCAACGTCATCTACCGCACCGGGCCGGGTGTCACCGGCGTCGCCGCCACCGGCGGGGGCGTGATGGAGGTCAATTCGGCCTGGTGCCGCGCGCACGCCGACGACACCGGCCTGACGGTCCACGAGACCGCACACGTCATCCAGGCGTACTCGGCCTACAACCCGGTCTGGCTCGTCGAGGGCATCGCCGACTACGTCCGCTGGGTCCGGTTCGAGCCGGAGCATTTCACCTATCGAATTAACCCCCAGAAGGCTACCTACCACGACTCCTATCGGACCACGGCCGCCTTCCTCGCCTGGTGCGAGCTTCACTATGACAGCGAGCTGGTCCCGAAGCTGAGTCACGCGGTCCGCTTCGGGGCGTACAACACCGGTATATTCAAGTCATACTGCGGCAAGGACGTGGACACCCTCTGGTCGGAGTTCATCGCGGCCTACCAGGCGGACCCCGTCAACGTCATCACGCCGCCCGTCGCCGCTGCCGACCGGCCTCGCGTCCTGCCCGAAGTCACGGCGGGCAGCAGCGTCCCCGTGGACCTGTCTGCGTCCTTCAGCGTGGCGGGCCTGTTCAGCGGCGGCGCCGTCGCGCTCGAAACGGGCGGCGTCGACGGTGAGGGGAACGGCTACCCTGCCGACTCCTTCGGCGCGGCTCAGACCGTGAAGGGCGTCTTGTTCAACATGGGCCGGCCCGACGTGCCGGACCTGATCGCCTGCCACGGCCAGGTTCTTCCTTTGCCTTCCGGCTCCCACGCTTCCCTGTGGATGCTGGCGG
>JANOOM010000261.1:0-4582 GCA_031421335.1 Armatimonadota bacterium | reverse complement strand
CGGCGGCGGGCGCGGGGGCGGCTTCGGCGGCGGTGGACGCGGCGGCCCTGGCGGCGGCGGTGGACGCGGCGGCCCTGGGGGCGGCGGCGGCTATGGCGGCGGTCGGCCTGGTGGCGGCGGCGGCTTCGGTGGTGGCGGTGGTCGTCCCGGCGGCGGTGGCGGCGGCGGTCGCTAAGACATTCGCTTCCCGGCTTTCAGCACTGCTCGGAAGCCGGGGAGCTAAAGGAAAATAAACATCATGTTGATGCCAAAGAAAGTCAAGTACCGCCGCGTCCATCGCGGACGGCGTACTGGCCCCGCCTCGGGCGGTAACAAGGTAGACTTCGGTGAATACGCGCTGCAAGCCCTGGAAGCCTGCTGGATGACGAACCGGCAGATCGAGGCCGCCCGTATTGCCATGACGCGCAAAATCAAGCGCGGTGGTAAGATCTGGATTCGGGTCTTCCCGGACAAGCCATTCACGAAGAAGCCTGCCGAGACCCGTATGGGCAAGGGCAAGGGTGCTCCCGAGGGGTGGGTCGCGGTCGTCAAGCCGGGACGCGTCCTCTTCGAGATGTCCGGCGTTTCTGAAGAGCTAGCGCGCGAAGCCATGCGGCTCGCTCAGCACAAGCTGCCGATCGCGACGAAGTTCGTGACGCGGCACGAGACAGCGTTACAGATCGCCGCGCATGCCCTGTCGCAAGACTCGGTCGGCGATAAGGACATGGGCGGGACCAGTGACGACCTGGCAGACACGGGGGCTGAGAATGGCGCATAAGATCAAAGACCGCCGCATAGCACTGCGCGGCATGGACGAGGCCAGCATGGCTGCCGCCATCGTTGACGCTCACAAGAGCATTTATCAGTTCCGCAAGGACCGCCTGAGCAAGCCGCAGGAGAACGTTAAGGTCGTCCGCACTGCCCGCAAGGAGATCGCGCGCATCTTGACCATCAAGCGTGAGCGGGAACTGAGCCAGGAAGTCAAAGGGTAAAGAATGGCAGAAGAAACTCAGACGGAGTTGACGCGCACGCGCCGCAAGGTCCGCACCGGCGTCGTGTCCAGCGACAAGATGCAGAAAACGGTGGTAGTGACCATTGCGAGTCTGGTCCGGCACCCGGTTTACGGGCGCTTCCAGAAGCAGAGCCGGAAGTTCAAGGCCCATGACGAGACCAATGATGCTCACACCGGCGACACGGTGGAGATTATGGAGACCCGTCCTCTGAGCAAAGATAAGTGCTGGCGCGTTACTCGCATCGTCGAGCGCGCCAAGTAAACCGCCCGTTCATCGGGCTGCTAGGGTCGGCCACAAAGCCAAGCGTCTTCATCAGGGCGCTCGGACCTGGGCCGGCAGCGCAAAGGAAATGAAATGATCCAGGATTACAGCCGCCTCCGGGCGGCAGACAACAGTGGGGCGCGGGAGCTTTTGACCATCCGCGTTCTGAAAGGCTCGAATGCCAAGTACGCGCACATCGGCGACATCATCGTCGCCGCCGTGAAATCGGCGACGCCGGGCGCTCAGGTCAAAAAGGGCGACGTGGTCAAGGCCGTCGTCGTTCGCACGCGGCAGGCCATCCGGCGGCAGGACGGCTCCGTCCTGCGCTTCGATGAGAACGCCGCCGTGGTGCTGACCAACAACCTCGCGCCGCGCGGCACCCGCGTCTTCGGGCCGGTCGCCCGCGAGCTGCGCGAGTCCAAGTTTGAGGGCGCGATGAAGATCATCTCGCTCGCGCCGGAGGTGCTTTAAGATGTTTAGGCCAGCAAGAAAAACAGGCCCGCGCCGCAACATAGCGCAGTTCACGGGCAAGATCCTGTTGCGGGTGGGTGACACCGTGCGCGTCATCACCGGCAAGGACAAGGGCAAAGAAGGCAAAGTGACGCAGATCCTGCGCTCCGAGGGCAAAGTAATGGTCGAGGGCGTCAACATCGTCATTAAGCACCAGAAGCCGCGCCCTCAGGGTGCCCCCACCGTGGGCGGCCAGGCGCCGCAGGGCGGACGGATCGAGCAGTCGGCGCCGCTCCACGTCGCCAAGGTGCAGCTTGTGGACCCGGCTGACGGTAAGACGGCGACCCGGATCGGCGTCAAGACGAACGAGAGCGGGGAGCGCGTGCGCTTCGCCAAGAAGTCGGGAGGAGTGATTTCCAATGGCTGATGAGATCGAAACTGGGAACGCGTTGCTGCCGACCCTAAAGAAGAAGTATCAAGACGAGATCGTCCCGGCCCTGCAAAAAGAGTTCGGCTACAAAAACGTGATGCAAGTGCCGCGCATCGAGAAGGTCGTCCTGAACATGGGCGTCGGCGCGGCCGGGCAGACCGGTGGCGACGCCAAGAAGCTGGACGGGGCCGTGGCAGACCTCGCGACGATCACCGGGCAAAAGCCGGCCGTGACTCGAGCCAAGAAGTCCATCGCGAACTTCCGGCTTCGGCAAGGCGCGCGCATCGGTGCGAAGGTGACCCTGCGCGGCGCGCGGATGTACGAGTTCCTGGACCGCCTGCTGAACATTGCTCTGCCGCGCGTCCGCGACTTCGGCGGTATCAACCCGAACTCTTTTGATGGCCGCGGCAACTTCGCCATGGGCCTCAAAGAGCAGTTGACTTTCCCCGAAATCGTCTACGATAAGGTGGACCAGGTCCGAGGTATGGACATCATCATCGTCACGTCGGCCAAGTCCGACGCTGAGGCCCGCTCACTGCTCAAAGCGGTCGGCGTGCCGTTCCGGGGTGAGAAGCAGGGCGAACGGCTCCAGTAATGGGGCAGGCGCCGAGCGTCGAAATCCTGTGGTTTTCGGGTATACTAGCGCCTGTTTCCACGGGATACACACAAAGACAGTCTGAGGATACCAATGGCTAAAGAGTGCCTAATTCAGAAAGCCAAGCTCAAACCGAAGTTTTCGGTTCGTGCTTACAACCGTTGCCAGCTCTGCGGACGCGCGCATGGATACATGCGTAAGTTCAGCATCTGCCGTATCTGCTTCCGCGAGCTGGCGCACCAGGCACTCGTCCCTGGCGTGACCAAGTCGTCCTGGTAGAATTCACAAGCCATATCGAGACGGCGGCTTTGCCGCCGTCCGCCTGATGGGAGAACAATCTTATGCCGGTCAGTGATCCCGTGGCCGACCTCCTAACGCGCATTCGTAACGCCAACTCGGCGAACCACGAATCGCTGGAAGTCGACTCGTCCAAGCTCAAAATCGAAGTCGTCCGTATCCTGCACGAAGAGGGCTACATCAAGTCCTACGAAGTTATCCCGCAGCCCGTGCAGGACAAGATCAAAGTCACCCTCAAGTACGGGGCGCGCAACCGCGAAAAAGTCATTACGACCATCAAGCGCGTCTCCAAGCCCGGCCTCCGCATCTACCGGCCGCATGACAAAATGCCGACCGTCCTGCGCGGCCTGGGTATCGCCATCGTCAGCACCTCTCAGGGCGTCATGACCGCAAAGAAGGCCCGCAAGCTGGGCATCGGCGGTGAAGTCATGGCATTCGTTTCTTAAGGAGTTCCCCATGTCTCGTATCGGAAAGCTCCCCATTCCGCTGCCGCAGGGTGTGGAAGTCCAGGCCGCCACTGACGGCACCCTGACGGTGAAAGGGCCAAAAGGCTCCCTGTCCCGCCGCCTTCACCCGCGCATGGTCGTCGAGCAGTCGGACGGTATCCTGCTCGTTAAGCGCCCCACCGACAGCCAGGATGACCGCGCTTTGCACGGTCTGACCCGGTCGCTGGTCAACAATATGGTAGTTGGTGTCTCGGCAGGCTACCGCCGCGTGCTGGAAATTGAGGGTGTCGGCTACCGCGCCGCCAAAGACGGCCAGAAACTGATCCTGAGCCTGGGCTTCTCTCATCAGGTCCCCGTCGCGCCGCTCGAAGGCGTGACCTTTGAAGTCGGGCAGGACACGGCCACGCGCCGCCCGTTTATTACCATCAGTGGCATTGACAAAGAAGCGGTCGGCCAGCAGGCCGCCGTCATCCGCAAGCTGAAGCCGCCAGAGCCGTATAAGGGCAAGGGTATCCGCTATCAAGGCGAGATCGTCCGCCGTAAGGCCGGTAAGAGCGGCAAGGCTGGCGGCAAGGGCGGCGGCAAGGGCGGCAAGAAGTAAGGGCGTGATTTATCACGCCCTCCTATCCGGCTCACAACGCGAACGCTGCTGCGTGCGTGACACGGTGGGCCAAGAGGAAACTCGAATATTATGGCACAGATCAACAAAAATGAGACACGACAGAAGCGCCACACGCGTGTGCGAAAGCGCGTTCAGGGTACGACCGAACGGCCCCGTCTGAACATCTATCGGTCTACCAACAACATCTACGCTCAGGTCATTGATGATCTGGCCGGACGCACTCTGGCGGCGGCTTCCTCGCTTGACGCTTCGCTGCGCGGCGATAAGCCCGCCAAGAGCGGCGGCGGAAACGTTGACGCGGCGAAGTCCGTAGGGACTCTTATCGCGGAGCGTGCGAAGTCGGCGGGCGTCACCAAAGTGGTCTTCGATCGCGGCGGCTATCTTTATCACGGACGCGTTCAGGCACTGGCCGACGCGGCGCGTGAAAACGGACTGGACTTCTAACCTATGGCACTGATCAACCCGGACACGCTCAATCTGGAAGAGCGC
>JANOOM010000260.1:0-17069 GCA_031421335.1 Armatimonadota bacterium | reverse complement strand
GCGGCTCGCTAGGAGCCGCGTCTTGTCAGTCAAGAACTCACATCGAACTCTACGCGCAGCCGTAGGTAGCTTTCCACCGGCTGGCCGTCGCGCGTGGCGGGCCGGAAGGTCCAGTGCTTGGCGGCGTCCAACGCCAGCCCGTCCAGGGCCGGATTCCCCGTCGAGGAGACCATCTTCACCGTCGCCGTGCCGTCGGGGCGGACGGTAAACAGGCCCTCGAAGGCGGCGTTCAGGTCGGCATCGCGCAGATCGTCCGGGATGGATGGGCGCGGCTGTGCGACCGGCGCGGCGGACGTGATGACTGGGATATGCGGCACGGGCGGCGGCAGAGCGGGCTTGACCGGCTCCGGCGTCACCGGCGCGGGCGGTGTCACCGGGATCGGCATCGGCGTTGACGGGGTCACCGGTGCTGTCTGTCCGCCCCCCCCAGGATTGGGGGCGGGAGGGGCCAACGTCTTGTCGTCCGACGTCGTGATGCCCGCGTCGCCCCCGCTCCCACTTCCCCCTGCGCCCCCAGCCACCACACGAACTGGCGGCGGGCCGGGCGCGGCGCGGCGGGCCGAGGCCGTCCGAGGTGCGGCCTTGTGGCCCGGCGGCTTGGCCTTCGCCACCTGCTTCTTCGCCTTCTTCGGCGGCGGGGGCTGCTTCTCCGGCGGGGGGGCCTTGACCAGCTCGATGGGCGTCAGCCGCTGGCTGTGGCCGATGCTCTTGAAGACGCCAAATTGAGCTAAAATCGGCAGCAGGATAGCGTTGATGAGCACGGCCAGGCCGATCATCTTCGGCAGCAGGTTGTTCTTTTGTCGCCGTCGCCGCATAATAATCCCCTTACGACTGCGTCGCGATGGCGAAGCGCTCGACGCCCGCCTTGCGCGCGTTATCCATGACGGTCGTGACGACGCCGTGGCGGACGTTGGCGTCGGCGTTGATGATGACCAGTGCCCCTGCCGAGAGGTTCAAGGCTTTCAGCTCGGCAGTCTCGTCCGTGATGGCGATGGGCCGCGTGTTGAGGTGCAGGTCGCCGGTCGGGCCGACGGTCAGGGTGACGTTCTGGGCCGAGTGCCGCTCGCCCGTGCTGGCTTTGGGCAGGGTCACGGGCAGACCGTTCTGCACGGCCAGGGCGAGCGAGGCGACGATGAAGAACATCAGGAGGAACATCATGGTGTCTATCATCGGGATGATGATGATCTCGGCCTCTTCGGGCTGGCGGCGGACGCGAACTTTCATGGTCAGGCCACCCTTCCGGTCAGGAAATTGGTCAGCTCGTTGCCGTAATACTCGCTGTCCTCGGCGAAGCGCTTGATGAGGTTGCTGAAGTAGTTGTAAAAGATCAGCCCGACTACGGCGATGCTGATGCCCGTGGCGGTGGAAACAAGCGCCTCGCTGACGCCGCCCATGACGGCGGTGGGGGAGGACAGGCCCGACCGGGCCACCTCTTTGAACGAGGCGATCATGCCGGCGATGGTGCCGAGCAGGCCGAGCAGTGGGCAGATGGTGACGATGGTCCGCAGGCCGGACAGATAGTTCTCCAGGGGCGGGATCTCGTTGGCGGCCTCCTGGGACATCGCCATATCAATGGCCTCGGCGGAGCGGTCGGCGTTCTTCAGTCCGCGTGCGAAGATGCGGGAATAAGGGGTCTTCGCGTCTTCCAGCAGCTTCGCCGCTTCGCGGACGTCGCCGGGCTTGTAGGTCTGCTTGATTTCTTCCAGCAGCTCCTCCGGGTCGACCGAGGTCGCCTTGCGGAACGTGTAGGCCCGCTCCAGGATGATGCCGATGGCGAGGATTGAGCAGAGGATCAGCGGGTACATCATGAACCCGCCCTGGTGTAGATAGGTGAGGAATGCGTTCATAGTCGGGTTCTCCTAGAAATTCTGTGTCCATTTGACGCCCACAGTGCGGCCCTGGCCCCACTCGCGGTCGCTGAAGGGGCTGGCCTGTTTGATGACATAGCCGTGGTTGAAGATGTTAATCCCGGATAGGGCGAACCGGCCCTGGCCGATCTGCGTCCCGAGTTCGAGGTTGAAGACGAAGTGGGCGGGGACGCGGTAGAAGTTTGGCAGACCCGCATTGCTCTGGCCGTAGGGGAAGCCCGAGCCGTATTCGCCGTCCAGGTTGATCGTCTGCCCGCGCTTCGCATAGGCCAGCCCAACCGAGGCCGTGTGGGTCTGATCGTGGTCCTCGTAGAAGTAGCCGGGCGGGGCACCGGCGGGGACCAGGCCGCCCGTGAAGTCGCCCGCCGCCCGCGCCCAGGACCGGGCGTAGTTGGCGTAGAACGACAGGTCACGCGTCAGTGAGCCGTCGAGGGCCACTTCGAGGCCGCGGACGTAGCCCTTCTGGACATTGAACGGCTCCCGAATCTGTGTCCCAGCGATGATGTTCTCGTCAATGACGTCCTGCACGGTCTTGTAATAGCCGCTGAGGCTGGCCGTGATGCCGCCGTTCTCATGGGCGTAGCCGACCTCGTAGAAGTTGTCGCGCTCAGGCCTGAAGGCGACGGCGTTGGGGTCAAGCCGCCGGATGTCCTCGATGGGCGCGGGCTGGAACAGCCGGTCGTAGTAGGCGTGGAGCTTGTCGCGGCCGTTCAGCGTGTAGGTCATGTTGAGGCGGGGCGAGAGCTGAGACGTGGTCGTGTCGGTCTTGTGGACGTCGTAGCGGACGCCGTAATTAATCAGAAATCGCCCCGGCGTCCAGTCGTCCTGGACATAGGCCGAGCGGTCGCCGCCGGAAAGGGCGTGGCTGTCGTTGATCGTGTGTATGCCCGTGGTGCCGTCGCCGTTGTCCGTGGCGTTCAGCAGGATGAAGTTCTCCGCCCCGGTCACGGTGCTGACGTCGAACCCGTAGCCGAGTTTGTGGCGGGTGGCAACGCGCGTGGTGGCGTCCGTCCGCAGGCCGATGTAGTTAGCGTAGCGGTTCTCAAAGGCCGCCGAGGGCAGGTTGGCGGGCGTGCCGCCGTCCGCGCTGGCCGCCGTCGCCCCGCTCAGATCAACGGCGGGGTCGCCGTTGTAGCGCAGGCGGGACTGGTGGGTGTAAAGCGCGACCGTCGAACCGCTCGCGCCCTGCGAGTGCCGCCAGATGAGGTTGGCGAAGTCGCCGTCTTCGCGCTGGGTGACGTCGCGGCCCGCCGCCTGCTGCAGCTCATCATTCGGCAGTTGCAGAAAGGCGTCGGTCCGGGCCGCGTCCAGGATGATGCGGTCGTTCGCACCGGCCTCATAGTCGAACTTGCCGAAAGCGACCGAGTCCGCCCCGGCATCGTGCAAAGGGCCCTGTGTCACCGAGTCCAGGCGGTGGTTCGTGAAGTTCCGCACACCTGAGACATAGTATTGCAGGCGCGGGGCGCCGCCGCCGAACTGGATCGTGCTTTGGGAGGTGCGGTAGCCTGATAGGAGCTGCTCGGCGAAGCCGCGCGGCCGGCCCGGCAGACCCGCGCGGGCCGTGACGTCGAAGACGGCGGCGAGGTTCTGGCCGTACTGGGCCGGGAAGCCGCCGGTCAGCACGCGCAGTGTCTCGATATTCTTGGGGTCAATCAGGTCACTGAACGACCCAGACACGGACTCGGGCAGCGGCGCCCCGTCCAGATAATAAGTATACTGGCCGTGCGAGCCGCGTACATGGAACTCGCCGCTCGGGGCGGCGACCGCGCCGGCGATGCTGGACGTGATCAAATGCGCGAAGCCCTGGTCGGACTTGTTGCTGGTCGTATTCAGGTGGATCACCTGCGCCCCGCCGACGGTGCGCGGCACGAGGACGAGCCGATGTGCGCCGATGTGGATGACGATGATCGGGGCGTGGTTCGGGTCGAAAATGTTGCTGTCCGGGACGCCGGCCGGCATGGCGACGGCCACTAAAGGGACCGGCGTTGCGGGCGCGGCGAGGGCCGGCGACGCCAGGCAGGCAGTGGCCAGCGCGAGCGCGCGAAATGAGAGTCGTGACATGGGGACTTGCTTCCTAGGACGGGTGAAGAGCGAGGGAGATCAGCACGTCAGGGAGACAGGAGGGGCGCGGGGCGAACTTCGGCGCGAGATGCGGCGGGCGAGTCGGCGCAGAGCCGGCTGAAGGCGAGGTTGGATGACGAAAAGGGGCGACTGGACCTGACAGACCGAAAGGGCACCCATCTGCATCCCCTGAGTCCACTGGCAGGCGGCGCAGGAGTCGGCCGGGGTCGCCACCGTCGCCCGGTGCAGGCTGGAGGCGGAGAAAGGTGAAGTCCCCTCGTCGGTGTGACGGAGGACGCCTTCGGTCCCCATCCATCCGCAGATCAGGATGAGGAGCCAGGCCGTCGCGCGGGCGAGCAAGTGTTTGTGAAGACGGGAACGTGTCATTGCCGGAGTTAGTGTACCTTGACTTCAACGGAATTTGGCACCGGGAAAGTTCCGCGCAGGAGAAAGGACGCAAAGAAAGGAATTGTAACGAATGCCCGCAACGCTCCCCACCGAGCCGGAAGTCCATAATGACGCTGCCTGGGCCACCTCCCTCCTGCGCTCGACGCTGGACGGCTGGCTGACCGCCGCGCCTTCCTCTTCGGGCCTGTTCCACCCATACCTCGACCGTCAGTGGAACAGGACCGAGGGCGGGCCGCTGACTCTGGTGAGCCAGTCCCGACTTGTCTATAACTTCGCGCGCGGCTATGAGGTCTTCGGGGAGGCAGGTTTCGCTGACGCGGCGCAGCGTGGTTTGGAGGCTTTGCAGACCTACTTCCGCATGGGGCCGGGCCTGTACCGCTGGGCTGTGACGGGCGTGGGCGTGGGGGCGGACGACTCGCTTGACTCCTATGGCCACGCTTTTGTCGTGCTGGCATTGGCGACGGCGGCGCGGGCGTTCGGCGTCCCCGACCTCGCCAAGATTGCCCTGGAAACGTGGCAGGCCGTATCGGTGACGTTCACGGACGAACATGGCGGCCTCGTCTGGAAGTCCGGGTATGCGGCGGGGCCGGCGCGCTCGCAGAACCCGGTGATGCATACGTTTGAGGCCCTGATGGCGCTGGCCCCGGTTGACCCGACCGGGGAGGCCCTGGCAGCCGCACGGGCGGTGCTGAGATTCGTGCAGTCATTGTCCGGCTTCGGGGCGGGGATGCTGATCGAGCGGTATACGCCGGACTGGCAGCCCCAGCCGACGGAGCGCGGGGGCGTCGTGGACCTGGGCCACGCCTTTGAATGGGCCTTCCTGCTGTCGGAGTGGGCGGCGCTCGCGGGCGACCCGGACGCTTTACGTCAGGGCACGCTCTTCCTGCGCGCCGGCATGGAGCACGGCCTGGACGGCGGCGGCGGGGTGTTCGCGTCGTGTGACCAGGAGGGACGGGTCGAGTCGGCTGAGAAGGGCCTATGGCAGCAGTGCGAGGCGGTCCGCGCTTTGAGTCGCTATGCGGCCCGGCACGACGCGCCGGGGGCGGGTGCCGCGCTCGGACATGCCCTGTCGTTCTACCGAGGACGGTTCGTGGATGCGGAGCACGGCGGCGTGTTCGCCGCCCCGCCCCGGATGGACAAGGGGGACGCCTGGAAGCTGGACTATCATACGGTCGGGATGTGCCTGGAAGTGATGGCGGGAGGGAGCCTCAGAACCGGCCTTGAAAGGCCGGTTCCAAACGCTGCCGTCACGGCCGCACCTGATCTTGGGCGGCGATGATCCGGTCGCTCATCTCATTGAAACGCTCGTCCACCGTCTGCCGGGCCGGGTCGGCGTCGTACCAGGCCACAACCTCGTGGGCGCCCCAGGACAGGGGGATGGTGGCGGCGAAGTCCGGGACGAAGCGCTTGATCTTCGTGTTGTCGAATATCACGCTATGGGTCTTGTCGCCGAGCAGGCCTTCGCCGCCCATGCCTTCGAAGGCTGAGAGGTTGACCGAAGGCACCGACACGATCTTCGCTTCCGCGCCCGCCGCATAGGCGAAGATCTGGTAGATCTGGTTCCAGGTCAAGGTCTCGTCGGAGGTGATGTGGAACGTCTCGCCCAATGCGCGGGCGTTGCCGAGCAGGCCGATGAAGCCCCTGGCAAAATCCTGGTGATGCGTCATCACCCAGAGTGAGGAGCCGTCGCCGTGGGTGATGACCTTCTTGCCCTTCCGCATCCGGTCAATGGTGGTCCAGCCGCCGATCATTGGCAGGCAGGTCCGATCGTAGGTGTGCGACGGGCGCACGATGGTCATGGGGAAGTTCTCGTCGCGGAAGGCGCGCACCAGGCGCTCCTCGCAAGCGATCTTGTCGCGCGAGTAGTCCCAATACGGGTTCGCCATCAAGGTGGACTCGGTGAGGGGCAGGCTGGCCGGCGGCGTCTGGTAAACCGAGGCCGAGCTGATGAAGATGAACTGGGCGGTCCGCCCCCGATACATCGCGAGGTCAGCCTCGATCTGGGCGGGCGTGAAGGCGATCCAGTCCACGATGGCGTCAAACTGGTGGTCGCCCAGGGCGTTTCGGACCGATTGCGGGTCCCGGATGTCCGCCGTGAGCGTCTTCGCACCGGGAGGGACAGGCCGCGACGATTTGCCCCGGTTGAGCAGATACAAGTCCAGCCCTTTTTCGAGGGCGAGCTGCGAGCAGGCGGAGCTGATGATTCCGGTTCCACCGATAAACAATACTTTGGGTCTCATAGCGTCCCAATACGGCGGCGCGGGCGGGTTCTCCTGCCCGTATGAGGTGAGATTTGCGTTCCCTTTGGCTAGTTTCGGCGGCCTCTGCGTAGCTCATTCTCGGCGCGACCGGCTGGCTCCAGGCTGCCGAGAACACCAACGTCCCGACCGTCACGCCAGCGGTCGTCATCCCCTTCCTCAGCAAGTCACCCGTCATTGACGGCGTCATCGGGCTGGGCGAGTTCTGGGCATCACTGACCCGGCCCATCCGCTCGCCATGCGCGTCTGTCAGGACTACGGCAGCGGGGGTACGGCGCGGCTGACCTTGGACACCAAGCGACTCGGGCTGCCCGCCGACTACAAGGCCACCAACTGGGAGAAACCGTCGGAGGGCTGGACGGCGATGGCTGGGACGCTGCGTGTGCCGGGCATCGCCAAACACGACTTCCGGCTGCTCATCATCGCCAAGGAACACAAGCTATGAATATGGTACGCGCCCTTCTCTTTTCCCTTTGCAGTATCGCCGCCCTCATGTCTCCCACCCACTCGCGGGCGGCGGAGCCTCTGCCGCAGCTCATCGTCACTGACGTCAAGGTCGTTCCCGAACACCCCTTCGCCGGGGACGCCGTGAAGCTGGTCGCGGTCGTCAAGAATGTGGGGACGGCGCCGACGCCGGAGGGAGTCGTGCTCGGCGGCATCTTCAAGCTGAACGGGTCGGTCATCGCCTACGAGGACCAGTACAAGCACACATTGGCGCCGGGCGAGTCGGTGACGCTGACATCGAATGGGGGGGGCGGGGCGGGCAACGGGACCTGGCTGGCGAAAGCCGGCAAGTACACGCTGGGCTTCCTGGTGGACGATGTGGGGCGTATCAAGGTCGTCAGCAAGGCGGGCAGCGAGATGACGGCCCTTCTGCCGCTCGGAGTGATTGCTTTTGACGGGCCGGATCTTGTCCTGCGGCGCTTCGCCTGGGCTGCGAAGCCGGACGGGACGGTCTTGTTCTCGGCGACGGTGGCGAATATCGGCAACGTGGCGACGCCGGAGAAGGTGCCATTGGGTGTGGAGTTCCGCCTGGACGGGGCGCGCGTGTCTGATGCCCGGACGCCGGACCGCCTGAAGCCGGGCCAGTCGGTGCAGATGACGGGCAAGGCAGTCAGCGTCGCGCCGGGGAAACACATAGTCGAGGCACGGACGTCCGCTTTGGGCCGGATGATGGAGCGGCGTACAGACAACAATTCGCTGACAAGCCAGTTCTGGCAGGATCAGACGCTTTCAGAGACGGCGCAGCCGGCCGAGGCGTTCGCCGACTCGGTGGGCGTCTGCATCCACCTGGGCTACTCTGACACGGCTTACAGCCACTACGACGTCATCAAGCGACGCCTCATTCAGTCGGGCATCCGCTACGTCCGCGACGGCGTCGCCGCGGGCAATGCGAACGTCATCGGCAAGCTGAAGGATTTGGGGGCGAGCGGCATCAAGACCGATCTGCTGGTGGACCCGCGCCGGGTCACACCCGCGCAGGCCGTCACGCTGGTCAAGACCCTGGGGCCGTCGGTCGTGAGCGTGGAGGGGCCGAACGAGCCGAACCAGTTCTACAGCGAGCTGTTCCCCGATGGCGTCCGGGACTACCAGGCGCGGCTGTACGCGGCCCTGAAAGCAGACCCGGAGACAGCGAGCGTGCCCGTACTATCGCCCGCCCTGGCCTTCCCAGGGGAGATCGCGGCCCGGCTGGGGCCGGTCGCCTGCGACTTCGGGGCAATGCACCCCTACCCCGGCGGGCAGCTCCCCGACGCCGGACTGGACGAGACCTTGAAGGCGACACTCATCGTCGCGCCGGGAAAGGGCGTCATCACGACCGAAACGGGCTATGACACGGCGATTCATGTCACCTCGGGCCAGCCCGCCGTGTCCGAAGCTGCGGAAGCCAAGTACATGCCCCGCCTGCTGCTGGAAGCACTCGCCCGCGGTGTCAAGCGGTCCTACATCTACGAGTTCTCGGATGAGAAACCGGAGCCGGCCATGCACGACGCGGAGCAGCATTTCGGGCTGGTCCGCATTGACGGCACGCCCAAGCCCGCCTTGATGGCCCTCGCGAACATGATCCACCTGCTGGCGGACCCCGGCCCGGCGTTCAAGGCCCACGCGCTCGGGTTTCGGCTGAGTGGGGATGTGTCCGACCTGCGCCGCGCCGTGTTCCAGAAGCGGGACGGGCGCCTTTACTTGGTCTTTTGGGTCAACGGGTACTCTTACAACCAGGACGCGCAGGCGGACGCTGACGTCCCGAGCCGGCACGTCGCCGTCACGCTCGACCGGCCCGCGCTGCGCGCGGTCCTGTACCGGCCCGCACTGTCCTCCCGGCCGATCGGCGGCTACGGTCAGGTCCAGACGCTGACGCTGGACGTCCCCGACGAGCCTCTGGTCGTGGAGCTGACACCGACCAAGTGACGGGCCGCGTCACTTGGTCGGCGTCACGTCCATGTCGCGCAGGCCGCCGGGGCGGAAGGCGACGACGAGGGTGGTCAGCAGGGAGATCACGGCGCAGGCCACGATGGTGAAGGGGGCGTTGGTCATCCCCGCGAGCCAGCCGGCGAACAGCGACCCGAAGGGGATAGTGCCGATGAACATCAGCGTGTAGATGCTCATGACCCGCCCGCGCAGGCGGTCAGGGACGTGGAGCTGCATCAGGGTGTTGCTGGTGGCGAAGCACAGGACGAAGCCGTAGGAAACAACCGCCATGGTGGCGTAGGCCAGCCAGAGCGTGCGGGAAAAGCCGAAGACGATCAGAACGACGGTCGCAAGGAGGCTGCCGGTCATCAGCATGTTGCGCTGGCGACGGGCGTTGCCCAAAAGGGCCACGGTCAGCGCACCGCCCAGCGCCCCCACCCCGCGCACGGTCTCCATGAAGCCGAAGGCGGCCACCTGGACCTTATCGGAGGAGTGCGGCAGCAGGGTGTACCGGACGAAGACCGGGATGAGCACGTTGAACGAGAAAGCGAACAAGCCGAACGAGCCGACCAGGATGACGAGGTTCCGCACGGTCGGGGTCGAGCGGACATATTGGAAGCCCTCACGCGTGCTTTCCCAGACGCCGCGCAGGCTGTTGTCCACCTTGGAAGCGTCGCCGGTGGGGCGCGGCGGGACGCGGATGAGCAGCAGGCCGGCGATCACGGCAAGCGACAGGGCGGCGTTGCCGAGGAAAGCGACGCCGATGGAAACGCCGACTTTCAGCAATAGGCCCGCCACGGCGGGGCCGAGCGCGCGGGCGGCATTGAAGACGCTGGAGTTCAGGGCGACGGCGGAGGGCAGGTCCTCTTTGCCGACCATTTCGGCGATGAACGACTGGCGCGTCGGCATGTCGAACGAGGCGAACAGGCCGGACAGGGCGGCGAAGAACAGGACGTGCCAGATTTGCACAGTCCCGCGCACGGCCAGGATGCCGAGGCAGAGGGCGGTCAGAATCAGCCCGCTTTGGGTGACGAGGAGCAGCTTGCGCTTGTCCACGCGGTCGGCCACGACGCCCGCGAGCAGGGTGAACAGGAAAATGGGCAGGCCGCCGGCGAAGTTGACCCAGCCGGAATAAAAGTTCGCGGTCGCCTCCACGGCGGCGGAGTGCCCGCCCGAGACCGCCAGGAGCGGGACAGGGGCGCCTTGGTGCAGGGCGGGGTCCACGAGCAGGACGATGAGCCAGCCCTGGGCGAGATTCTGCGCCCAGGTGCCAATGAGCGAAATGAGCTGCCCGACCCAGAAGATCCGGAAGTTGCGGTTACGCAGGGCACGGAACGCCCCCAGCTTCGGGCCGGGCTGCAAGACGTCGTGCGTCTTCTGCCCCCGGCCGGGCGGGGCGTCGGCCTGGCGTTCGTCCTCGAACGCCTCAGTTTCCAGTTGAGAAGCCATCTCCCCTAGTTTACCCCGAACGGTCGTCGTGCTGGAGTTTCCCGGCAGAATCGCCGATAAAAGAGTCATCCCGTTTTATCGGCATAGGGTTAAAAGTAAGTGATCACAAGACCCCAATCCGGTCCCGCCGGAACAGCCATCTCCCTGACGGAGCGACGAGAAAAAGCGCACACGATGAGCGCGGAGCAGGCGCGGCGCATCGCGGCGAACTTGCCCGGCATGGTGTTCCAGTGTGTCCTCCTGGCGGACGGCGGGTTCCAGTTCCCCTTCGTCAGCGGGGGCTGCCAGGCCGTCTACGGGCTGGCGCCACAGGAGATCATGGCAGACCCCTCACTGATCGTGAGCATCATTCACCCGGAAGACATTGAAGCCTTCACGGCGTCGGTCACTGAGACGTTCCAGCATCTGACGCCCTGGCAGTGGGAGGGGCGCATCGTGACGCGGACCGGACAGCTCAAGTGGGTGCAGGGGACCTCGCACCCCGAGCGCCTGGCGGACGGTGCGGTGGTCTGTGAGGGCATGCTGTGCGATGTCACCGAGCGGCGGGAAGCGCAGGAAGCGCTGCGCGCGGCAGAGCGCGACTACCGCAGCATGTTCGAGAACGCGGTGGAAGGCATTTTCCGGACGACCCCTGAGGGCCGGTTTCTGAGCGCCAACCCGGCGCTCGCGCGGCTGCTAGGCTACGACTCCCCGGAAGAAGTCATGCGGGCAGCCGACGCGCGTCACACCTACACGGACCCGACCCGCCGACAGGAGTTCCGGCGCCTCCTCCAAGAACAGGGCGGCATCATCGGGTTTGAAGCGGAGCACCATCGGGGCGACGGGGGCCGGGTTTGGCTCTCCATGAGCGCCCGTATCGTGCGTGACGGGGCAGGAGCGGCCCGCTACTACGAGGGGACCGTACAGGATGTCACCGAGCGGCGCCGCGCCGAGGAAGCACTGCGGCGGGCGGAGACGGGTTACCGCAACATCTTCGAGCACGCCCTGGAGGGCATCTATCAGGGGACAGGGGAGGGGCGACTGATTTCGGCCAACCCGGCACTCGCGCGGATGATGGGCTTCGCGTCGCCGGAAGAGCTGCTGGCGACCATGGGGCAGACGATTCAAACCTATGTGGACCCCCAAAGGCACGCGGACTTCGCCCGGCTCATGCGCGAGCGGGACAGCGTCATCGGCTTCGAGTACCAGGTGTATGGCAAAGGCGGCGCGCTGCTGTGGCTCAGCGAGAGCGCGCGGGCGGTGCGCGACGGCGCGGGCCGTCTGTTGTATTACGAGGGAACGATCCAGGACATCACCCAGCGCAAGGACCTGGAAGCCGAGCGGGAGCGCCTGCTGGCCGAGGCGCTGGAGCGGGCAGACTACGACCCGCTGACGGGGCTTCTGAACCACCGCGCCTTCCACAAGCGGTTCGGCGAGGAGGCGGTCCGGGCAGAGCGGGAGGGGACCCGGCTGGCCGTGGCCGTGCTGGACTTGGACAACTTCAAGTTCTTCAACGACGCTTATGGCCACGCGGCGGGGGACGACGTCCTGCGCCGCGTGGCTGAGACGCTGCGCGGCGGGTGCCGCAGTTATGACGTCCTGGCGCGGTTCGGCGGCGACGAGTTCGCCCTGCTGATGCCCCACACGGGGGCCGAAACGGCGGCGGGCCTAGCGGCCCGGCTGAAGGGCCTGCTTGGGGAGGTCGGGTACAGGCCCACCGACGCCGAGGTCACCATACCGCTGACTTTGTCAGTCGGCCTGCCCGTCTACCCGGAAGACGGGCAGGAGCGCCACCAGGTGTTGGAGGCCGCCGACGCGCGGCTGCGGCACACCAAGACGGGGGGCAGTGACGACATCGAGGACCTGCGCTCCAGGCTGACCGACTCGGTGACAGGGTTCTCCATGCTGGACGCCCTGGTCACGGCCGTGGACAATAAGGACAGCTACACGCGCCGGCATTCGGAAGACGTCATGCGCCACGCGCTCCAGATCGGGCGCGCGCTGGGGCTTCTGGAGGCCGCCCTGCGGACGCTCCAGGTGGCGGCCCTGCTGCACGACGTCGGCAAGATCGGCGTCCCGGACCGCGTCCTGCGGAAGCCGGGCGCGCTGACCGAGGAAGAGTTCGAGGCCGTCAAGCAGCACCCGACCATGGGGGCCGTCATCGTCGGCGCGGTGGCCGGGTTCGAGGACACCCTGGACGCCGTGCGTCACCACCACGAGCGCTGGGACGGCCGGGGGTATCCGGCGGGGCTAACCGGGAAAGAAACACCGCTGCTGGCCCGGATCATGGCCGTGGCCGACGCCTTCAGCGCCATGACAATGGACCGCCCCTACCGCAAGGGCAAGTATCCCGATGAAGCGCAGGCCGTCCTCAAGGCGGGGGCAGGCAGCCAGTGGGACCCGGACTGCGTCGCCGCCTTCGACCGCACCTCAGACGCCCCCCTGCTCCGGTGAGAACGTCACCGGCACCCACCCCCGCACGCTGTTGATCAGCCAGACGCCCGTGGCCGCCGCGAGGTCGTCCCGGCGCAGGATGCGCTCTTGCAGACGCCCTTGCGCCAGGAGGTCGGCTCGAAGTGTGCCGCCCAGCAGCCCGCACTCGCGCGGCGGCGTCCAAAGCCGCCCGCCCTGCTCGATCACCAGGTTGCCGACGGTGAACTCGGTCAAATCGCCCTCCTCGTTCCACAGCAGCACGTCGAAGCAGTCGGGGCGGGCCGCCCGGCGGACCTCGTAAGTGGCGCGGTGCGTCGTCTTGTGGCAGAGAAAGATATCGGCGCGGGAAACAGGCGTTTGCGCCAGCACGACCGGCAGTGGCCCCGGCGGCAAGGGGATGAGCGGGGCGCTCTCGACCGACGGGGTACCGTCCGGCGTCAAGCGGAGCCGGACTCGCCACGCCCCTTCGCGCTTCTGACGGCCATGCGCGAGCAGAGCTTCCCCGACGCCCTCACGGGTGCCGGCGAAGCCGAAATAGTCCGCCGAGGCTATGAGCCGGTCCAAGTGCCGGTCGAGTAGGGCGTAGGCCCCATCTTCCCAGCGCAGCGTTTCCAGCAGATCAAACGTCGGCGCCCCAGCCAGCACGGCGGCTTTAGACCACGCTTCCTCGTATTCGGCGTCCGGGTCCGAGTCCCAGACGATGCCGCTGCCCACCCCGTACTCGATGCGGCCCGTTTCGGAGTCGAGGAGGGCGGTGCGGATGGCGACGCTGAAGACGGCCTTATCGCCCGGCGCGACGTAGCCGATCGCCCCGCAGTAGACCGTGCGGGGAGCCGTCTCGTGCCGCGCGATGAAGCGGGTCGCGCTGACCTTCGGCGCCCCTGTGACGGACCCGCAGGGGAAGAGCGCCCCGAAAATGTCGTCCAAGCCACTCTCAGGGCGCAGACTCGCTTCGACGGTGGAGGTCATCTGCCACACCGTCGGATAGCGCTCGATCTCGAAGAGGCTCGGCACCCGAACCGAGCCGGGCAGGGCCAGGCGCCCCAGGTCGTTTCGGAGCAGGTCCACGATCATGACGTTCTCCGCTCGGTCCTTCTCCGAGGCCCGGAGTTCGGCGGCGATACGGTCGTCTTCCTCGCGCCAGCGCCCGCGCTGCCGCGTACCTTTCATCGGGCGCGTGGTGATCTGATCGCCCTCGCGGTGGAAGAACAGCTCGGGCGAAGCGGAAATGATCTGGTGCCGCCCGATGTCCAGGAAGGCAGCGAAGGGCGGCGGTGACGTGCCCCGGAGGCGCCGGTAGAACGCTCCCGGGTCGCCCCCGAACCGCGCCCCCAGCCGGAAGGTGTGGTTGACCTGGTAGACCTCGCCCGCCGCGATGCCCTCGCGGATGGCGCTCACGGCTCCCCGGTAGCTCCCAAAGTCGCCGTCCACCTCCCACTCGGAAACACAGCACTCTCCCGGCGCCTCCTCCTCAGGCGCACACGGCCCCGTGAACATACCGAACCAAAGCAGCGGCAGATCGGGCGACGGCGCGTTGACCTGGAAAGCGGAGTCAAAAGCCGGTGCGGCTTCGTAGGCGACATAGCCGCCCGCGTACAAACCCGCGTCAGCCGCCGCCTGCACGGCCCGCAGGGCAGGCCGGACTTGGGCGAGAGTCCATGCCTCAATGACGCGCACGGGGTCTCGGAAACAGAGCGGGCGCGAGAAGTCAAAACGGAGAAAGGGCGTCATGGCAGTCTTTCCAGGTCAGGCGGCAGTGTGACGGCCCGCCAGCCGCCTTCCCTCAGCCCTTGAAGGATCGTGGGCAGGGCAGCGACCGTGGCAGCGTTGTCCGCCCCATCATGCAGCAGAATGACCGCGCCCGGTCTGAGCGCGCCCAGGACATTCCGGGCCACGCGGTCCGGGTCCTTCTCGCGGTAGTCCCGTCCGTCCACGTTCCACCCGGCCAGGTGCAGACCGGCTCGGTTGACCGCCCACAGCACGCCGGGTGACTTGAAGCCGTGGGGCGGACGCAGCCAGCGGGACAAGACGACGTCAGGGCAGGCCCGCACAGCCGCTGCCCGCGCCCGCTCGATCTCGGCGGCGATCTCGCGGCCACTCAGCAGCACCAACGGCCGGTGCTTGTCGCCGTGGAGGCCGACGGCGTGGCCTTCGGCGACGATGCGCCGGAGCAGGTCCGGTGCCCACTCCACCGACTCGCCCAGCACGAAGAAGGTGGCGCGGACGCCAAAAGCGGTGAGGGCGTCCAGAACGGCGGGCGTTGACTCGGCAGAGGGTCCGTCGTCGAAGGTCAGCGCGACCATCTTTTCCCTGCTTGGCAGGCGCGTCAGGATGGGCAGCCCCCAGGACCAGCGGGCGACGAAGACGAACACGAAATACAGGCAAAGCGCGGGCGTCAAGGACAGGCCCAGGGCATGTGTCCCGGTCAAAGGCCAGTGCAGCAGCCAGTGGGCGGCCAGCGCGAGGACGCTGGCTTGGGCAGTCCGCACCGCGATGATCCGGTAGACGGGGTTTTCGGCCTTCATCGCTCTACGATCCGCGCCTTCATGGCGGACGCCACGATGGGCCAAGACATCATGCGCGGGCGCAGATATTCGCCGATCCCTTCCCCCGTTTCCGCGCCTTCTTTCCCCCTCAAAGTCGCCCGGCACAGGGCGCGGATGTAGAAGGGCGCGCTGTCCAGCCGCGCCCCGAACTCGAAGCGCACCGACAGATCGCCGCTCTCAACCTCCATCCGGGCCGCGTAGACTGTCCCAAAAGCGTTGATAGCGGGCCGGGATAGGCGCACAACGGGCGCCGTGTCGTGCCGCACCATCCGTCCCCGCTCGAACAGCAGGAAGTGGCTCACGGCGGCTTTGCCGTGCCGGGGGCGCACATGGTAGAGAATCACGGCCCGCTCGCCGCTCAGAGCCGCCCGCGCCCAGTACCAGTCCCGGATCTCCGAGGCGAACGGAAGCCGCCCCCAGTTGTGGTCATGGTAGCCGGTCCCCGAGAACCTGATTTCTTCCGCCCCCGGATTGTGCGGCTCGCGCAGCACGACCCGGCCCCTGACGCGGCAGAAGGGCGCGGTGGGCAGCCAGAAATGGCTCGCCTCCGGTGAGACCTTTTCCGGCGGGCCTGGGACGGGCATCGGCGCGGCGAACGTCAGGGCAGCTTCGATTTGCCGGCCGTTGGCGTTCTCGTCGGCCAGTGTCAGGCGCCACTCGCCCGGCGTGCCGTCCAGGGAGTTCGGGCCGAGACGCAAGGCCAGCGGCAGAGCCTCATCTGCCGCAACTTGTCCGGCGGGGAAGCGCGTGAAGTGGTACGCATGGAGCCGCCCATCTTGATAAAGGGCTACAAAGAGGGCGTTGTGGTGAAATGGGTCGGCGGGCTGCCCCAAAGAAGCCCGGCGATAGTAGGGCGAGAAGGGATTGCCTAAAAACCAGATGCAGGAAAGGGCGTGGTGGCCGTCATCGGAGAGCGCGTCGAAGTACCACCACTCGTAGGCGCCCGGCGTCCGGCGCAGCCACTCCCCGTGCGCGGCCTCCTCAGCGGGATCTTGGACTAAGCGCATTGGGAGAGTATACCCGTTAACCCCAGTCCCGGTTATTCAGGCAGGGTTAGATACTGGCGCGCTCTGCCTGATGAGATAGCAGCGCCGTGCCGACACCTCTGCGAGTTCGATTTCATCGTGCAGACACTCATAGTGCCCGTTGGCGACCCTGGCGAGGAGGCCGGACGAATCAGTCGCCGTGTCGCCCGACGGGCGTTCACTGGCCCCGATGTCCAGCGACTCGATGCACTCACCACTTTCGGGCGACCAGAGGATCGCCAGCACGGCTGAAGTGACTTCTAGCAGACCAAGAAAAGTTGGTTCACCCAAAGGCATCTCGACAAGCCCAGTGATGGTCCTGAGTTCATCGTCGGAGGTCGCGCCTTCGGGTTCGTCAAGCCAGGCGCGGATGAGTATCAGGTTCCCCTGCCCATCCATGAACACATCCCCCGTTCCCGCCCCCTGCGGCTCCCAAAAAAGGGCCTGCCCTGTTCCAACAGGAACAAACACGCCCGGCGATTCAGGATTACCTAACTGCTGTTACGCAAGCCTGACACGCTGCCCGAACGAGCCCGAACGAGTGGTTGAAAACCACTCGCTAGGAACGGTGTCCTTCGGACAGAGAACTCAGTCCCAGGAGAGGACCCCCTGGGGACAAGGACATCCGGCCTCGGT
>JANOOM010000259.1:0-8652 GCA_031421335.1 Armatimonadota bacterium | reverse complement strand
CGGCGGCGGGCGGCATGCCCGCCTGCGTCGGCTGCGGCAAGGCTCTGACCAGGGCGCAGCAGGAGCTTTCCGTCCGCAACTACGGCGAGGCGCTCTGCCCCGGCTGTCAGCGCGACAAGACGCGGCGGCCCGCACTAGCCGAGCGCGCATAGCGGTCCTCACGGACAACCCGAAAAGCCCCGGCCTCTGCTCAGAGGCCGGGGCTTTTGGGTGCCGGGAACGAAGCGCCTAGCGCTGAGCGACGAGGCCACGGTGGTAGCGATGTTCGATCTGGGCGATGACGGCGGGGTTGGTGACGGGGATTTGGAGGTGCTGGCCGGGGACGAGAGGGGTGATGCCGGCAAGATGGTTGGCACGGGCGATCTGCTCTTCACGCGCTAAAATATAGACGCTCGGGTCGCCGTAGTGCCGGGCGAGCTTTGTCAGGGTGTCACCACGGGCGACGGTCTTGGAGATCATCACGACAGGGGGTAGGGCCGGGGTGGAATATCTCTGCTGGACCGAATGGACCAGGGTGAAGACGAACGTGAAGAAGAAGTAGAGAAGGACGGCGGCGGCGGCGGCGGCGAGCATGACGTTTTCCAAACGATTAAAGGGGCTGCGCCGGACGCGGGCGGAAGGGCGGGCGACGGATGGCTCGGTCGTCATGTCCTTCAAGACGAGCTGAAGTCGGGGGCGGACACCGGCGGGGCGGGAGCGATCATCACACACATCAAGTCTCAACGGAACCATGTCTATTCTCCTCACTTGATACCACGGGAAGGGCAAACACTTGTTTGCTTCTCCTGCATTATACACAAGATGTAGCGGTGTGTCAACGAGATTCTGCCCACACACGCAAAAAAACAAACAAAAGTTTGGCTAAGTTCCGGCCCATCATGGTATAATCCTCACGAAAGCACTTATTCTTCATTGTTGGCTTTTATTTCATTTTCATCCCAAAGGAATCCTCATGCAATCATACCCAGACATGCAATCACTGACCGATAAGCAGCGGCAGATCTTCGAGGTTATCCGCGCGAACATCGAGCGGCGCGGCCACGCGCCCACCATCCGCGAGATCGGCGCGCAGGTCGGCCTCAGCTCCTCTTGCACCGTCAAGAAGCACCTGGACAGCCTGGAAGCCAAGGGCTTTCTGCGGCGCGACCGCTACAAGCGGTCGCTGGACCTGATGGAAGACGGGGAGCGGCTGACCATGGGCCGCTCGGTCTGCGTGCCGCTGGTGGGCCGGGTCGCGGGCGGGACGCCCATCCTGGCCGAGCAGTCACAAAGTCCGGAGATGCTGCCGATCCCGGTCGCACTTCTGCGTCGCAGCGACCAGAGTGGGCGCAACCTGTTCGCGCTGGAAGTCTATGGGAACTCGATGCGGGACGTGGGGATCGGGGACGGCGACATCGTGGTGGCCCGCCGGCAGAACACGGCGGGGGACGGCGACATCGTGGTGGCCCTGCTGGGCGAGGAGGCGACGGTGAAGACCTTTTACCGCGAGGCGGACGGCGTGCGCCTCCAGCCAGAGAACCCGGACTACGAGCCGATCTTCGCCGCCGACGTGACGATCATGGGCAAGGTGGCGATGGCGATCAAGCGGTTCTAGGGGGCGCACTTTTCGTGGTCCGCCGCCGCACCGCCGCGAGGCCTGCCCCGTAGGAGGCCAGGCCGATGACGAGGTAGATCAGCCCCGTCCCCACCCAGAGCGGCTGGGCACCGTAGCCGGCCATTCCGGTGACGGCGCTCGCGCTCTGCGTGCCGAAGGTCGGATGCGCGTCGAGCGTGTCCGTGAGCTGCCAGAGCGGGATGAAGGGGCAGAGGAAGAGCGAATTGACGGCCGCACTGCGTCCCGCCTCGCGCGCCTGGGAGCCGGACAAAATCGCGTAGGAAAAGAACGGCAGGGCGACGGCCAAGATGACGGCCATATACAGGAGCGTCACGGACGACCAGCGGTTGCCCAGCAGGACTGAAAGCAGGAAGCCCAGCCCCGCCATGCCGATCACGACCAGGACCAGCATCAGGGCGCCCTGCATCAGAATATCCGTGACCTGCGGCCCGCCCACCCCCAGGGCCAGGGCAGCGGCTTGGCGCAGGGGCGGAGGCCCCGCGCCGGGGCGCCTGAAGAGGACCGTGGGCGCGAGGCTGTTCAGGTGGGTCGCAGCGAACGTCAGACCCAGCACTACGGCCGTCAGCAACAGGGCGAGCGGCAAGCCCGACGGCAGCGTGGCATCCGCGAAAATGCGGCGCGGCGACCAGGCGGTTGCCCTCGCCTTGGGGGCGGATGGGGCGCGGCGCGCGGATACTCTGATGCAGGGCGCCCCCCACCCCTCCGTGTCCCCCGTCACCAGGACCGGGACGAACAGCAGCAGCAAGGTGCAGGCGATCGTGAGCAGCCCCATCATCTGCGCCGACGGGTTCGCACCGAAGGCCGGACTCAGTCCCAGCATGATCCCCCCCCCGAAGAACATGATCAGGCCCGCGAACAGCAAGGTCGCTACCCGCAGGGCGGTCGCGCGCCGAGCGGGGGCGTCCTCCAGGCGGTTGATGCAGGCCAGCACCAGCACGGCGCTCAGGGTCCCGTTCAGCAGCAGGGCGGGCACCCAGGCCGGCAGCGTCCACCCGTAGTAGTGTTCGGGGATGACCGCGCCGACCACCGCGCCGACCGGGTTCAGGGCGCACAGGCCCGTGTTAGGCGTGCCGCCATTGCCGAACACGACAGAAGCCGCGAAGGGGGCCGTCACGACGAAGAAGACGATCAAAGTGGCATACGAGAGCACCGTCGCCGTCGCCGTGTTCGCGGCGTAAGCCGACCAGCACAGGCCGACCGCCCCGAACAGAAAAGCGTCGCCGACCAGCAGGATATAGGCGAAGAAGACCTCGCCGGGCGAGACGCCGCCCAGCAGGAAGCACAGCGACAGCAGCGGCAGGGACGAGGTCAGCAGCAGCGCGACGAAGGAAACGGAGGAAGCCAGCTTGCCCCACACGATGGAGCGCGGCCGGAGGATGGTGCCGCGCAGCATCTCGAACGTCCGCTGCTCGCGCTCAACCGAAATGCCCCCCGCCGTCAGCGCGGGCGTGATGAGGGCGATCATGACGGCCTGCGAGTAAAACAATGTCTGGAAGAAGGTCCTGCCGATGGTGAAACCCGCCGAAGCCGACCCGCGCTCCATCTCGTTGGTGTGCTGGTTCCACCAGCCGAGGTAGGAGAAAAAGAGGATCAGCGAGAGAAGCAGCAGATAGCCGAAGAGCAGCCAGTACGTCCGCGCTCCCCGCATCCGCCCGCGCAGTTCTTTGGTGATGACCGGGTTATCCAGTGTCCAGCTTGCCATGCTCGTTCCTCCTCCGCCGCTAGGTGAGAGCATATACGACAGGCAGGCTTGCGAATCCTTTGCACCGCCCCCCCGCCCCCAATTCTGGGGGAGCCAGAGAAGGAGCCGGAAGCGCTATTCCTAGTTCTGCTCCCCCATTATTGGGGGCGGGGGGGGGCCAAAGCTCACTGGGGCTTGAGCTTGACCGAGGCGATCATCATGCCGTCGAAGGCGGACATGGACGGCATCTGCCCCTGCGCCTTCAGCCGCCGCGTTAAGGCGGCCAATTCCTTCGGCGCGGACGGATTGGCGGGGTCCAGGCGCTGACACATCCCATACTGATTGATGGCTTGAGGGTACTGCCCGCCCTCGGCGTAAAGCCGCGCCAGTCGCAGGCGGAGCAGCGGATCGCCGAGCTTTTTCTGGGTCAGCTCCACGGCGAAGCCGAGGTCCCGGACGTAGTTTGAGAGCGCGAGTGAGGCCGCGCGGCAGTAGGCGGCCCGCTTCTTATTACCCAAAGCGGCGTAAGCACTTCCCAGGGTGTACCAGATTTTGGGATCGCCCGGCGAGCGCGTCTCGGCCTCTTCCAGCGGGGCGATCGCTTGTCGCGGCCTGCCCTGGCTCAACGCCGCCTGTCCCATCCCCATCAGGACCGCGGGGTCGTGGGGCGAAAGCGCGGAAGCGTCACGCAGCAAGCGGGCCGCCTCCGCCTGTCCGTCCTGGGATTGGCGACGGTCCAGCAGGAACAGTGCCAGGGCGAGCGCGGGCGCGGCGTCGCCCGGACTGAGCGCGTGGGCCGCCCGGTAATCCCGCTCCGCCGCCTCGTCCTGATGGGCCTTGGCCTCCGTCGCCGCCAGGGCAAGCGCGCATTCGCTGCTGTGCGGGTCGAGCGAGAAGGCGCGGCAGAAATCCGCCTCGGCAATCAGGTTCCGGGCGTCATCGTCCCGGACGCAGTTCCCCAGCCCATACCAGTAGCGGGACACGTTCGGCGCTTCCGCGACTAAGGTCGTCATGCGGCGCTCGGCCTCATCCGGGAACCCGGAACGGTAATAAAGCAGGGCCAGGTTGTAACGCGCCTCAAACAAAGTGGGCTGAAGCTGCACGGCCTGCTGGTAGGCGCGGAATGCCTCATCGGACTTCCCGCGCGCATCCAAGATCAGGCCGAGGCTGTAGAGGGAGGGCGCGGAATCGGGGTCGCGGGCGAGGATGGCGTGGAAGCCGCGCTCCGCCCCGTCCAAATCATTGCGGGCCAGCAGGGCGCTCGCGTCTTGGATCAGGCGGTCAGTCGGGACGACAGCCTTGCCCTTCCGCGCGTGCAGTTCACGGACCGTCGCGGCCAGGCCGTCGGGGTCAAGCGTGACGGCGCGGGCGTAGGCGTCCTGTGCGGCCTGCGTCTGCCCCAGCCCCTGCAAGTGCAGGCCGAGATAGTAGAAGACGCGCGCGTTGTTCGGCTCCCGACGCGAGAGCGCCTGAAGCTGATCCAGCGAGTCTGCCTGTAAACGCCGCTCCTGGAGGATTGGGACCGTCCACAGGTAGGCGGTGGCGGCGGCCAGCAGGAGCAGGGCCGGGCGAAGCCAGGATTTGGGGGCGGGGCGGGGCGAGGTCTTCAGGAGGAGGATGGTCATGAGGTTTGTCATGTGGGCGCGTCGCAGAGAGGCCGGCATTAGAAATGCCGGCCTATTAACCGATGAGAGGCACCCCGCGGTTGAAGCTTGGGCTGTAGGGGCGCCGCTTGCCGCGCCCTTCCTGTTCCTGCCCTTCCCAGTCGCGGAGCGACTCCGCTCTTTCAATCGGTCGCGTTTTCAACGCCGGTTCTACTGCCAGTTGGAATCGTTGTTACCGGCTATGTGTATGGCTTGGGGGGCCGGGGAATCGTCGTGGCGACGACGGAAGCGGCGATGGCGCGGGGTGAGCAGGTTCAGTACCGGAACTGGGCGACGCCGGACGCGATGGTCGGCCTGCTGCGCGTTCTGCAAGAGGGGAAAGGGCTGTCGGCATCGAGCCGGCGACTGCTGCTCGGCCTGATGACCGCGAGTAAGACGGGGCCGGGCCGGATCAAGGGGCTGCTTCCGGAGGGGACCGTCGTCGCGCATAAAACGGGGTCGAGTGGGACCGTCCACGGCCTGACACGGGCGACGAACGATGTGGGGCTGGTGACGCTCCCCGATGGCAAGCACCTCGCCGTCGTCGTGTTCGTGTCGGACACAAAGGCAGGTGAGGCGACCCGAGACGCCGTGATCGCCAAGATCGCGCGGGCGGCCTGGAACGACCGGGCCGCCCTGGAAGGCCGGCGCTAGCGCTCGCGGGTCAGCGCGTAGTCGGCGAGCGCATGCAGGGCCTCGCGGTAGCGGGAGGCGGGGAGCGCGCCCAGCGCGTCCTGGGCCAGCGTGACGTAGCGGCGGGCGGTGTCCGCCGTGCGGGTGTAGCCATCGTGGTGGGCGATGGCCGCACGGACGTCGGCGATCTCGGCATCGGTCAGCGCTTCCGGCTCCTGCAAGATGTGCAGCAGGTCGCGCCGCTCGGCCTCGGTCACGTCCAGCAGCGTCAGGATCAGCGGCAGGGTCATCTTGCCTTCGCGCAGATCCCCGCAGGGCGGCTTGCCGGTCTTGGCCGGGTCGCCGGTGTAGTCCAGCAGATCGTCGGCGATCTGAAAGGCCAGACCGCAGTTCAGCCCGTAGCGCGTCAAGGCGGCGAGCACGGCGGGGGACGCCCCGGCCAGCATAGCGCCGACCTCGCAGCAGCCGGCGATGAAGCCCGCCGTCTTCTTGTGGATAATGGTCAGGTAGGTCTCTTCCGAGGTGTCCACGTCGCCCTTGGCCGTGATCTGCAAGACCTCCCCTTCGCTCAGGCCAACGGTGACCTTCGAAAAGACCTCGATGACGGCGATGTTGCCCTCACGGGCGGCCAGATTGATGCTCTTGGCGAGCAGATAGTCGCCCACCAAAACACTGATCTGGTTGCCGAAGGCGGCGTTTGCCGTGGGGCGCCCCCGCCTCTCCACCGCCCCATCCACCACGTCATCGTGGATCAAAGAGGCCATGTGGATCAGCTCGGCGGCGGCGGCGGAAGCGTAGATGGTCCGGGCTGGAAACAGCTCCGAAGCAGCATGGGCGGCCAGGGTCACAAGGGCGGGACGCAGACGCTTCCCACCCGCCGACAGTGTGTGGCCGGAGATGGCGTAGGCCGCCCGGACGTCCGAGCGGATCTCGTCGCCCAAAAGCGCTTCCACGGCTGAAAGATCGTCTTGGACACAGTCCAGGAAATTGACCCGCGCGGGATGGGCCGGGGCGGGAAAAGCGGTCGCCTCGGAAAGAACTGTCGCAGTGGCTCCCATATGGTGTTGGTTCCCATTCTAGTGGTCGGCTGGAAGAAGCTTAAGAAAGCGGCTTGACGCCGACGTGAACGCAGACGAGTCCGAACGTGAGATCCACCCACCGCACTTCAGTCAGCCCCACGCCGCGCATCCGGTCGGCGAGCTGCTGCCGCGTGTCGAAGAGGGCGACCGAGGCGGGCAGATAGGTGTAGGCGTCGGGCCGACCGCTGACAGTGCCGCCCACGGCGGGCATGACGTAGCGCGAATGAAGCTCATAGGCTGTGCGGAACGGACCCGGCGGCGGCTGCGAGAACTCCAGGCAGACCACGCGCCCGCCCGGACGGACGACGCGGGCCATCTCGGCGAATCCTTTGTCCCGGTCTGCTACGTTGCGGATGCCGAAGGCGACGGTGGCCGCGTCAAAGCTGTGGTCGGCGAAGGGAAGTCGGGAAGCGTCCCCTTGGACCGCCCCCACCCCGCTGCTATCGAAGCGCTCCGCTCCGTGCCGCAGCATCGGCAAAGAAAAGTCTGCCGCTGCCACAAAGCCGGTCGGTCCCACTGCCCGGCGCAGAAGGACCGCCCAGTCGCCCGTCCCGGAGCAGACGTCCAAGACCCGGTCGCCCGCGCTCAGTGAAGCACACCGGGTGGCGAAGGGGCGCCACCCACGGTGGACGCCTGCCGAAAGGACGGAGTTCAGCAGATCATAGCGCGGCGCGATGTCGTCGAACATCGCGCGCACATACTGCGCCTTTTCTTCGGTCGTCACGGGCCGGTCGAGGACGAGGATGCCGCTCGGCGGCTTGGTGGCTGGTTCAGACATTGTGAAAAAATCCGCAAACTCTTCTTCAAGTATACCCAGCAGACGGCGAACTGTCAACGCGGCGACGAAAAAATCGCGAAACCTAGCAAGCGCGGCGCTCTCTAATGGGGTAAAGTATCCGGGCAGCAAGGAACAACACCATACCATGAACATAACTATGCACGCCACCACCATCGTCGGCGTCAAGAAGGACGGCAAGGTCGCCATCGCGGGCGACGGGCAGGTAACATTAGACAAGACCGTGATGAAGAACACAGCCAAGAAGATTCGGCGTCTGTATCAGGGCAAGGTCCTGGCAGGCTTCGCCGGCAGCGCCGCCGATGCCATGGCGCTGGCGGACCGCTTCGAGGCGAAGCTCGAGGCGGCCAACGGCAACTTGCAGCGCGCTGTGATTGATTTCGCCAAAGAATGGCGCTCGGACCGCGTCCTGCGCCGCTTCGAGGCGCTGATGATCGTCGCGAACCCCGAGTATTTGCTGGTCGTCTCGGGCGACGGCAACGTGCTGGAAACCGACGACGGCATCGCCGCCATCGGCAGTGGTGGCCCCTACGCCCAGGCGGCGGCCAAGGCACTGGTCGAGAATACAAACCTGTCGGCGCGGGAGATCGCCGAAAAGGCGCTGCGCGTCGCCGCCGACATCTGCATCTACACGAACTCCAACATCACAGTGGACGAGCTATGAAGACCAAAATCGTAATCGCTGCGGGGCTTGCGCTCCTGCTGCCGCCTTTGGCGGCGCGCGCCCAGTCGGCCCTGGCCGTCGCGCCCGCGCAGTCGCGGGCCTTTGCGCTCGGGTACACCCTGCGCGCCTGTGACCTGCGCGCGGTCGCGTTCACGCGCTCCGTCAAGGGCCTGAAAGACATCGGCGACGACCAGGAGGGGCCGGAGGTCAGCCGCTTGGGCCGGGAGGCGACCGCCCTGCGGCACACGCAGGCGGTTTCCTACGGCCAGATCTCGGGCCTGCTCACAAGGATGGGGGCGCCCGCTCCGCTGCGCCTCTGGGCCTCGAAGGGCGCGGCGGGCCTCGCCGGCCCCCCGCCTTACGGGGAAGAAGCGCGCGCTTTGGCGCCTCGCGAGCCGGACTCGGCAGCCGTGATGGCCGCGCTCGACGAGATCACTAGCCTGAAAACGGACGCCGACATTCAGTTGCCGCTTTTGGCCGCCTGGCTGAACACCACCGATGGCCCCCTGTCGGTTTGGACGGCGGAGGTCGGCACTTACGC
>JANOOM010000258.1:0-1691 GCA_031421335.1 Armatimonadota bacterium | reverse complement strand
CGTGGGCGGCGTCTTCGGCAAATGACACGGCGCTTTGCAGGGTTTCAGCGAGAGGCGACAAGTTCTCGTCCAGTGCGGCGACGTGCTCAACAGCGGCGAGGGCCGCGTTCAAGGCGTCCAATGCCCCCGCCCCGCGCTCGGCGCCGGAAAGGGTCGCATAGGCGTCCGAAGCGGCAGCGCTCAGTTTTTCGCTGTTCGCCAGCCGGCTGCGGTCGGCGGCCAGTTCCTCTTCTTCGCCAGACTGGAGGTTCGCGCCAGCCAGCTCTTCCTGCTGGAAGCGGTACAAATCCAGCATCCGGGCGCGCTCGCGGGCGTCCGTCCGGAGCCGCTCCAATTCGCGCTTGAGCGCCCCGGCCTCGCCGAACAGGGCGGCGACCTGCTGCCGGAGGGCCAGTGCATCCTTGCCGCCCCAGTTATCTAGGATGTCTATGTGGCGGTCAGCGGCCAGCAATGACTGATGCTCATGCTGCCCGTGGACATCCACCAGGCCCTCGGTGATCTCTTTCAAGACGCCGACGGGCATCAAGCGCCCGTTGATCCGGCACTGCGATTTGCCGCCCGCACGTACCAGCTCGCGGGTAACCAGCAGAGTGTCTTCCTCCTCGTCCCCATCCAACCCAGCCTCAGCCAGTCGGCGGCGGACCTCGGCGGGGGCATGCGAGAGGTCGAAGACGGCCTCGACAGTAGCCTTGGCAAAGCCGGTACGGACGAGGTCGGCGCCCGCCCGCCCGCCCAGCGCAAGGCCGAGGGCGTCAATGATGATGGACTTGCCCGCGCCAGTCTCACCGGTCAATATGTTGAGGCCCGCGCCAAACGTGAGGTCCAGGCGGTCGATGAGGGCGAAGTTTGTGACGTGAAGCTCGACTAACATCTTAAGCGTCTGAAGTCCCTAGTATAGCGTCTCGCCCCAGTGCAGCTTAGTCTGAAGCTTTTCGTAGAAGCCCGCACCGCCCACGGCGAGGAACCGCGCCTGATGCGGGGCGCGGCGGACGTGGATGGCGTCTCCGGCCTGGAGCGGGAAGCCGAGCTGGCCGTCAATCGTAACGCGCACCATATCGTGCGGGTCCTGCTCGACGACCACCGTGATCTCGGCCTCAGGCGGGACCAGCAGGGCGCGCGAGGTCAGCGTATGCGCGCAGATCGGCGTCAGCAGCAGCGTCTGCAAGGTCGGGTGGACCAGCGGGCCGCCCGCCGAAAGGGAGTAAGCCGTCGAGCCGGTCGGCGTCGCCACGATGATGCCGTCGGCGGCGTAGGTCGTCACGAACCGGCCATCAATGGAGGTCCGCAGATGCAGGACGCGCGAAAGCGGGCCGTTGGCGACCACGACCTCGTTGAGCGCAATGCCAGTGTCCTGGAGGACGCCGCCGCGGCGCGCCTCGCACCGGAGCATCATGCGCTCTTCCTGGGTGTAATTGCCTTCCAGCAGCGCGTCCAGAGCCGAAGCTAAGTTCTCGGGGGCGACGGCGGTCATGAACCCGAACCGGCCCACATGCACCGGCAGCATCGGCGTCCCCAGCGCGGCGCACAGCCGGGCCGTCGCGAGTATGGTCCCGTCGCCCCCCAGCACCAGCACGGCGTCCGCGCCCGCCACGGCGGCGTCGGGCAGGCCGCGTTCAGAAAAGCCCAGCGCCTCCGCGACCCGGTGCTGGAGCCGGACGGCGACGCCGCGCGCCCGCAGATGACTGTCGGCA
>JANOOM010000257.1:0-11378 GCA_031421335.1 Armatimonadota bacterium | reverse complement strand
GTCGAGCATCATCAGGGCGGACTGGGCGCGGTGGGGGGCGTGGGACAGGACGCCACCGGAGCCGACGATCATGTCTAGCTTCAGCATGTCCACCGTCGTCTTGCCGGTGGCTTTGTCGAGTTCCATGCCCGCCTCGGTTTGGCCGCCTTTCAGTCCGCGCGCGAGCGACTTGTGGTGGTCGAAGGCTAGGCGCAGGGCCTCGCGGGCGACGGCCTGCTCGATCTGCAAGTCTTTGAGCGTCTGCGGAATGGTCGTCGGGCGGATCATTTTGTTGCGAAGCTGGTTGCGGAGGTAGGCGTCATCGGCCTCGAAGGGTATCCAGCGGGCGATGGCGGGCAGGCCGGCCTCGGTGAGCACGTTGCAGATGGAGTAGGACATGCCGAGGTTGGCGGACACGGTGCGGACGAAGTTGCCGTTGAAGACCGAAAAGACATCGGTTGTCGCCCCGCCGATGTCCACGCCCAGGACGTTGATGTTGCGCTCGCGGGCGATGGTCTCCATGATCTTGCCGACAGCATTGGGCGTGGACATGATGCCCGACGAGGTCCAGGTCATGAGCTTGGCGTAGCCGGGGGCCTGCTGCATGACGTGTTCCAGGAACAGCTCGTGGATGGCCTCGCGGGCAGGACCGAGGTTTTCGCGGTCCAGGGTGGGGCGCAGGTTGGGCACTTCGCGCAGATCCACGACGTTCCCGATGATCTCCTCGACGGCGTGGTGCGCCTCGACGTTGCCGGCGTAGATAACCGGCAGCTTCAGGCCCAGGCCCAGGCGGGGCTTGGGATCGGCGGAGCGCAGCATTTCGGCCATTTCGGTCAGGTGCGTCACGGTGCCGCCGTCGGTGCCGCCCGACATCAGGATCATGTCAGGGCGCAGGGCGCGGATGCGCTCGACCTTCTGGTATTCCTTGCGCCCGTCGTCTACGGCGATGACGTCCATGATGATCGCACCCGCCCCCAAGGCGGCGCGTTGGGCGGACTCGGCGCTCATGGCCTTGACGACGCCCGCGACAGTCATCTGCAAGCCGCCGCCCGCCGACGACGTGCTGAGGTAAAGATCCACGCCGCTGCCGTCGGGCCGCTTGGGCGTGATGACCTTGCCGTCTTCGTCCAGGATGGTATAGCCCGAGAGTTCTTGAATCTCGCGGGCGGCGTTGGAAACTCCCACGGTCACATCATCAAAGGGCGCTTCGACGGTCGTGGGGGCCTCGCCGCGCGTGGTCTGGCGGTAGACGTCGCCCTGCCTCTCAATGAGGATGGCCTTGGTGGTGGTGCTGCCGCAGTCGGTGGCAAGAATGGTCTGGACGTCGGTGTTGTCTGGCATCAGGGTTCCTATCATTCCAGGGTCAAACAATGCGCTTGATTTCGGGGCGGTCAGCCCGGAGGTAAACATACGGCAAGAGGGCCGATAGCGGCAGGGCGAGAATGCCGTGTTCAGCCGTCAACACCACTTGTATGTCGGGGCAGTAATCTAGGAGGATTTGCCGGCAACGCCCGCACGGCGCGATCACGCCGCGCTCCCTGTCGGCCACCGCCACGATCGCCAGCGGCCTTGCGCCGCCGCCGTCGGATGCCAGCCGGGCCAGTGCGACGATCTCCGCGCACGGCCCCCCGGTGAAGTGGTACAAGTTTACGCCGCTGTAGATCGCACCGTCGTCGGCATAGAGAGACGCTGCGACTGTGTGATTGTTCCCATCGCCACTCTGCGCCAGCATCTCCGACGCCGAACGAACCAATTTCTCGATGATGTACTGGTCAAGAGTGTGATCCGCGCTGCGACTGTCAGTAGCGAAGATGGCTTGGACCTCGCTGTTGTCCGTCATCAGTCGGGGTTCCTGTCGTTCTGAGTTTTTGGGCTGTTCATTTCCAGGCCACTCAACGTCTGCCTGAACGTCTCGGCATTGGCCGCCAGCATCATGCCTCCGAAATTGCCGCCCCTGCCTTCGGGGTCTACGGCGCGATCTATGGCTCCGTTGACCGTGCCTTCGTGTACCATCTGTGCCAGCTGGCCTCATCCCAGCCGTTGTAGCCGTCATAGGCCCAGAGAAGCCGCCACAGAGCTATTACTGAAAACCTGTCTACTTGTCCCTTGGACAAATCCTACAGAAGCGAGTGATTTCAATCACTCGTCCACTCGACTCCCGCCCGTAGTTCAGCGCTGCTCTCAGTTCGGGGAAGTTGGACTCATTGTAGCATATCACGTCGCTATTGGGTATAGGGAGCGGAACCCAAGCAAATAGACTGGTGTTGACGTCATATGCCTATCCTAGAGACCCCTCCCGACTCGGTGCAGAAGGTGCTGCGCGACGACCACGCTCAGGCGTACACGCCGGAGCCGCGCTTGTCAATGCCCGCCGATATCCTGCCGGACGGGCGCTACGGCGAGCGCTGGCTGGTCGTGGACCAGACGCACCTGCGCGTCCTGACGACGCAAAAGAGTGGCCCGGCCCTCGTGGACCTGAACACGCCCCTGAGCGAGATCAAGGAAGCGCGTGCCGAAACCCTCGTCGGCAGCGGCGTCCTGCGTCTCGTGCGCCGGGACGGGCAGGTGGTGGAGGCGGTGCGTTACAGCCTGGCCGCCGCGCCCGCGTTCGGGACGGCGGCGCGTATCCTGGAGTCGTGGCTGAAAGAAGAAGAGCCGTCAGATTCGCTGTACGCCGAGTTCGACAAGCAGAAAAAGAACTGCGCCAAGTGCGGCGACCCGCTGCCGGAAGACACAAACGTCTGCCCGAAGTGCGTGGACCGCAAGGCCGTCCTGATGCGGCTGCTTTCCTATGCCATGCCGTACAAGACGCGTGTGATCCTGGTCACCGTGCTGATGCTGGCGGGCACGGCGATCAGCCTGCTGCCCCCCATCCTCAACAAGCGCCTGGTTGACGACGTTTTGATTCCCCACCGCCACTTGTCCTGGGTCGGCCTGATCGTGCTGTCACTCATTGGGGCGAACGTGCTGGGAATTGCGGTCAGCGTCTGGCGCGGGCGGATCGTCGTCTGGATGTCGAACCACATGGTCCATACGATTCGGGTGCAGGCATATGACCGGCTGCAATCCCTGTCGCTGGGCTACTACGACAAGCGGCAGACGGGATCGCTGATGTCGCGCGTGACTCAAGATGTGGGCGAGCTTCAGGACTTTCTGGTCCAGGGCATCACGTTCTTCCTGGTCAACACGCTGATTATCGTCGGCATCATGGTCGCCCTGCTCGTTTACGACTGGAAGCTGACCCTGCTCGTTTTGATCCCAGTGCCCTTGACCGTCATCGCCACGCGGATGATCTGGCGCCTGCTGCGGACGCGCTGGCAGCGCCTGTGGCACCTGCGCGGCAACCTGTCGGCGAGCATCAATGCCGCCATCTCGGGCGTCCGCGTCGTCAAGGCGTTCGCCCAAGAGTCCCGTGAAGCGTCGAAGTTCCAGGCCAAATCACGCGCCCTATTCGAGGCCAACGTCGTCGTGCAGCAGGCATGGAATACTTACTTCCCGGTGCTGTCGTTCCTGACGACTTTGGGCGTCTTCATCATCTGGTTCTACGGGGGCCGCGAGGTCTTCGCCAACCGGACGAACTCGCCGCACGCCATGACGCTGGGCACGCTGACACTCTTTATTTCCTATATCGGGATGCTGATGGGGCCGTTGCAGCAGATGACGCAGATCGCCGACTGGCTTTCGCGGTCCACGGCCAGCGCGGAGCGCGTCTTTGAGGTCATTGACGCCGAGCCTGAGATCGCGGACTTGACGGATGCGGTTTCCATGCCGCATATCGAGGGCCATGTCGAAATGAAGGCGGTTCGGTTCTCCTATGACAAGAACCAGAGCATCCTGGAAGATGTCTCGGTAGACGTGCAGCCGGGCGAGATGATCGGTCTGGTTGGGCATTCCGGGGCGGGCAAGAGCACCATCATCAACCTCTTGTCCCGCTTCTATGATGTAAAAGACGGTCAGATTCTGATAGACGGCGTGGACATCCGCCGAATCAAGATGGACGACCTGCGCCGGCAGATCGGGGTCGTCTTGCAGGAGCCGTTCCTGTTCCCCGGCACCATCAGCGACAACATCGCTTATGCCAAGCCGGACGCCTCACCCGAAGAGATCATGCAGGCGGCCAAGGCCGCAAACGCCCACGACTTCGTGATGCGGTTCCCGGACGGCTACGACACCTACGTCGGCGAGCGCGGCGCGCGGCTCTCGGGCGGCGAGCGGCAGCGGCTGTCCATCGCCCGCGCCATCCTGCACAACCCGCGCATCCTGATCTTAGATGAGGCGACGGCCTCAGTGGACACCGAGACGGAGAAGCAGATTCAGGAAGCCATGTCACGCCTGATCGAAGGACGGACGACGTTCGCCATCGCCCACCGGCTGTCTACGCTGAGGAACGCCAGCCGCCTGATGGTCATGGAGAAGGGCAAGCTGGTCGAGCTGGGCACGCACGACGAACTGCTGAACAAGCCCGAAGGCGTCTTCCGGCGCCTGGTCAACATGCAGCAGGACGTCAACAAGCTGCGCGAGAACGAGCTTGGGGGGGACTGACCCATGGCGATTTATGAGACTAGCGACGAAGAGGTCAACCCATTTGCCGTCCGATTCCTGGAGGCAGAGACGCTGCGCCTGTTTCGGACACACCCGGAGGATGCGACGGTTCGCCTGACTGTCCAGGGAGATCGGTCGTGGCGCGAGGTGCGGATTGCCCGCGCATTTCCTTTCTCGGACCCGGATCGCTACATCGGCCTGCGGGACGGCGACGACAAAGACATCGGCATCCTGACGACGCTGCAAGGGGTTGATGAGGAGTCCCGCGCGATCATCAAGGAAGAATTGGAGCGTCGCTACTTCACGCCGCGCATCAAGCGCGTCCTGGCTGTGGAAGAAGAGTTCGGTGTGGTGACGTGGGAAGTGGAGACCGATCGTGGGCCGCGCCGGTTCCTGGTCCGCAACCTCCGGGACAGCACATTCCCATTAGGGGCGAACCGGCTGATGATGACCGACACCGATGGCAACCGGTACGAGTTCCCAGATGTGAGCGCCGTGGGAGCCAAGGCAATGACTGTACTGTCGAAGGTTTTGTAGTGACGGCATGAAGAAAGGCCCGGCGTCTGAGACGCCGGGCCTTTCTGTCGTCGCCAGTGACGTTATATCGAGCGCCGGCCCATCAGGAACTGATAGACGAACACGATTACGGCGACCACAAGCAGGATGTGGATCAAGCCGCCCCCGACATGGAGGAGAAAACCGAGGAGCCAGAAGGCGACGATTATCGCCCCGATGATGTAAAGAATGTTTCCCATTGCGCTTTGTCTCCTTAGCTTAGTTGCTATATCATTCCCATTTATTTCTGTAATAAACCACTCAAATCCGCCGTCCCTTGTAGGATTAGGCGGCCATGTTCAACGCCCGTCGCTGTGATTGTCAGTGGGGCCTTCAAGTCGGCAAGACTGATGACCGGGTTCAGTTCGTCGGCGGCCAGGTTGACCAGTGCCGCGGGCAGAGGGACGCCGCCGACCTGCGCGCCCTCGGTCACGAAGTCCAGGCGGCTCAGATCGGCGGCATTGGGCCTAAACGTGCCCGCGAGTGCCGCCGTGGTGTGTAGGCCGAGGAACGTCACCGGAACGCGCGCCTCGACGGTGCTGTCCTGCAAGGTCACGAGCAGGCCGGGCAGGAGGGGCTTGGACTGAGCTAAGTAGTTCGTCAGGTGTTCCTGATCCATCGTCGCCGAGAAGCGCGTCCGCCCGACATGAGACAGGCGGCGCGTTTTCGCGTCGAACGAGACATCCTCGGCGTCCGCATTCAGCGTGTCCAGAGTGATCTTGGGAGAAAGCTGAACGTCTTGGCCCTGGATGTGGACGCCGTGCGCCCGGCCGCGCGCCAGGGCGAACGGGTCGCCATCCACCTGGACATCGTAATGAGCGGCGGGGCCGAGGACGGCTGGCAGGGCGTCGGCGATCTTGTGGGCGGCCGTCTCCTGGACCGGGTGGCCGCAGCCCCAAAGGGCTGCGCCGGCGGACAGCAGGGCAAGGAGATTAAGCGTGTGCGGCGGGCGCTTTTGGATCATAAGTGTTGAGGACGATGACGCTGTCCGCGCCGATCGTCTGGACTTCGGAAAGCGGGAGTTGAGGCTTGCCATGCAGGGCGTTGTCAAGCAAGCCGGTCGTCAGCAATAGGCAGAGGACGCGCAGGCTGTCGGTGTCCACGGTGATGCCCGCGACTTTGCCAAGGATGGTCCCGGCCTGGTTCAGAACGGGGCGGCCCTCGATCGTCTTGGCGGCAGCCTCCCCGGCACCCAGCAAAGCAGTCTCGGTCAGAGCCTCTTCACTTGTGATTGTCAGCGCGTCCGTGCCCAGGCCCTGTACTTGGGCGACGGCAAGGAACCGAGGTTTGGAGAACATGCCGCCACGGTCCACCAGGAAGCCGACGATCTGGCCGCTGCCGGCTTGAAAGACGACATCGTCAATGCGGCCAAGCCGCTCGCCGCTGGTGAGCGTCACGATTGCAAGCCCCGCAATTTCTCGCCCCGTTTTCAGTGCCATGTATGTCCGCCGCCTTCTGCTATGATAATATGCCCACTTTACCCGGCGTCCAAGGGCAGCAAACGTAAGGTCTATGGCGCAAACGATCGTACTCGGCTGTTCAGTCGCGCCCGCCCCTTTTCTCGTGTGCCGGCTCCCCCACGATGTCCGCCAGCTCGCCCGCCGTCGTCAGCCGCGCCAGGCGGATCTCATACAGCTCCAGGCCGACCGCGCCGGCGACCAGGATCAGCCCGATCAAGAGCGTCGCGATCCCGATCGGGCCGATGCGGGCCGCGTGTGAGGACAACAGAACGACAACCACGGTCACGATGAAGGCGATCAAGGCCAGCGACAGCATCGTGCTCGCGCCCCACAAAGCGTTGATACGGCGGTGGAAGAGGGGAATCTGCTGAAGGAGGCTGGCCCGCCGCTCCGCCGTCGTGGCCGGAACGCGGTACTCGGCCGTCAGTTTCCGCATCTGGTCGGCGATGCCGCTGTACTTAGAAGTGTAGCCGGACAGCAGGATAGCCGTCGTCGTGATGAGTGCGGCGGGACCGACGGCGTTGCCGATGATGCTGATGGCGCTGGGTGCCTGTGTGAGTATCTGCGGCATGGATCACTTTCCGGGATAGACTGTCAAAACCGTCACCTCGGGCGGGCAGCACAGTCGCATCTGCGGACCCATCATGCCGACGCCGCGCGTGGTGTAGACGGGATGGCGCGTGGTCTGCTGCAAGCCTTCGGGGTACTTGCGCCCATATTTGGGGCAGCGCAGTGGCAGGCCCGGAATACGGATCTGCCCGGCGTGCGAGTGGCCGGAAAGCTGCAAAGCGAAGCCGAGGGGCGCCTCGTCGGCGTAGTCCGGCTCGTGCATCAGGAGCAGCTTGACCGCGCCGTCGGGGACGCCTGCCGACGCCCGGATGGGGTCCTGCGCGTTCAAGCTGCGCGAGTCCATGCCGACGACCCAGACATCCGGCGTGCCGGGGAGACGGGCAGACCGGTTCCGCAGGACGGTGAACCCGACGCGCGTCAGCTCCCGCGTGACCCGCTCCGGGCCGGCCCAGTCGTGGTTCCCCAGTACCGCGAAGGCGCCGTGCCTGGCCCGCGCCAGCGGTGCAAGAGCGTTCGCGCAGGCGGTCGCCCAGCCGATGCCGTGCTGGCTGGAAACGTAGTCGCCAGTCAGGAAGACGACGTCCGGCTTTTGCGCCAGAAGCAGGCGCGTGGCCCGCGCGGTGCGAGTGACGGCAGCCAGGCTCTGGCAGTGCAGGTCACTGAGTTGGCCGACCCGAAGCCCCGCCGCCGAGCGTGGCCAGCCGACCAGGAACACGTCGTGATGCACGACCTCGATGTGATCCGGCTCCCATTCGGAGGCATAAACGCCTGTGCCCAGGCCAGCGAGAGCGACGGTAGCCGCCGCCTTCAGGAAGCGCCTCCGGGCAGGGGAGGTCGGCCAGTTCGGTTTTCTCATGCGGCCTCGCTTGCCGGCGCGGCGGGGACCATGCCCGCCATCATCTCGCGCCTCCGGGTCAGGGCGAACACGAAGCAGAAGCTCATTACCAAGCCCGCGCACCAGTAGGGCGCGGTCATGCCGACGTGCTTGTAGAGGTAGCCGGCCGTGGCGGGGCCGGTGGCACGAGCGAGGCTGTCGAACGAGGCGGACAGGCCCAGGGCCGCCCCCTGGGCAGTCGCGCGGCGCGAGATGAGGGAGCGCAGAGCGGGGCTGTTCAGACTACTGCCAACGGCGATCGGGAGCATCGGACCGATCAAGAGGACCGCCAGGATCGGCGCGAACGGGAACAGTAAAAAGCCAAGAGCCATCAGGCCGATGCCGACGATGACGAGGTTCGGCTCGCCGAACCTCTTCACCAGGGGCCGGATCAGGAACCACTGGATGAGGACGATCAAGATGCCGATGTAGGCGAAGACATAGCCCGCCGCCGCGATGCTGTTGGCGAGGTGGAAGTACTGCTTCAGATAGGCCGTGAACGTCCCTTCCAGGTTGGCGAAGGCGAACGTCACCGCGAAAGTCAGTAAGTAGAGGAAACCCATCGGGCCGCGTACCGCCGATGTCATCTGGGCGAACCGGGACGGCGGTGCGGCTGGGGCCACACCCATTGGTTGGGGAGTGCGCTGCGGCTCGGGCAGATAGCGGGCGATGTAGACGAGGTTGGCCAGTGCGAGGAGGGCCGAGAAGTACAGCGGCCATGCGAGATGGTGCTGACCGATCAGGCCGCCGACGGCGGGGCCGATGACGAAGCCGAAGCCGAAGGCCGCCCCAAGGTAGCCCAGGCCCATGGCCCGCAGGTGCGGCGGCGTGATGTCGGCGGCATATGCCTGAGCGACGGCCAGTGACGCCGAGGAAAAGATGCCTGCCAATATCCGCGACCCGAACTGGCCGTAGATGTTGTGCGTGGACAGGCCGAAGAGCGTGTAAAAGATGGCGTCCCCGACCAGCGACCCGATCAAGATAGGCTTGCGGCCAATGCGGTCCGAGAGCCGCCCCCAGAAGGGCGCGAATAGGAACTGCATCAGGGCGTAGCTCGCGCCGAGCCAGCCGCCGTACTCGCCGATACGCGGGTCCTGCGGGTCCGAGAAGTGCATCCCGCTCTGCACATAGTCGGGGATCAGCGGGATGATGACGCTGAAGCCGAGAACGTTGATCATGACGGCCAGGGCGAGCAGGGCGAGCATGAGGTGCATCCGGCGGTCTTCGGGACTAAGCGCCTTCTTGGGTTCGGCCATCTAGAATCAACTTCTCCATCGAAAATGTGCTGCGACTTGTGCGGCCGGGATCTGTTCACAGTATACCCCAGCGGGCGAGATGCGAGGGCGCCAGGCGATTTCGTAAAAATAATTCGCGGATAATGTTTAACAAGCAGGAAATCGGGAAATCAGCGCGGAACGTGTTTCCGTTGCCCTCATAGTATTGTTCCGGCGCTGTGCCGCCGGTGCCATCCGGCCCAATTCACTAGAAGGAGTCCTTATCCATGTCCGCCCGCGACACTGGGGAGACACCCATCTTTCCCTCCGGCCCGCCTGCTGATCCCCCCCCTGCCCGTCCCTCCTGGGACACCGGCGCCCGCCCCGCCGCGCCGCTCATCCCGCCCCGTGCAGCGCCCCCACCTGCAGCCACGGAAGCGCCGCCGAAGCCGTATTACGCTGCCGCGCCGCCGCCGTTGGTCTCCCCGCCTACCCCCGACGTGCCGCCGCCCAGTGCCTCCGCGTATCAGGCGGAAGACGTCAAGTATGACTTGGCCGGCAATCCCATCGCATCTAAGTCCACCGCGCCTGTCCCAACCTACGCGCCCCAGGTTCAGGCCAGTTATCCCACCGGGGCGGCCACTTCTGGGGCGGCCACCTCTGGGGCGGCCACTTCCTGGCCGCCCGCCGCCGGAGGCCCGGCCTATGGCGGCGGCCCGCGCAACACGTCCGGAGAAGGTGGGGAGGTTCCGCCGGAAGTCGCGCGGCTGTCCTGGAACTGGGGGGCCTTTTTCTTCCCCGTGATGTGGTGCCGCAAGCACGGCCTCACCGCCGAAGCGAACATCCTGCGCTACAGCTTCCTCGCGATCGTCGTCTTGCGGATCGCCACACACGGATCAGTCCCCATTGCATTTCTCATCCTAGGGGTCATCTACGGCGTCGCCTACTCGGGTGCGCGGACCTACTTCGCGCTTAAGGGACATCAGATGGGCTGGCGGAGCCGCCATTTCCCCGGCGGCCTCCAGGACTACTTCCAGGTCCAGAAGGCTTGGATGTGGTGGGGGTTCGGCCTCAGTGCGGTGTGGGCTTTTGCTCTGCCGGTACTTGTCTTCCTCGGGGTGCTGGGGGCGGTCCTGTCCACCCAGCATAATTCCGGCTACCCGAATCGTTACGGTGGCAGCAGCGGCTATGGCGGCTATAACCGGCCCGTAAGCCCTGAGCCGGCCTCTGGGAGCGGCCCTGCTGCGCCCTCACAGGGAAGCAACTGATGGCAGAACCTCCCGCGAATGACCAGGACACCGAAGACGTCCGGTATGATCTGGCTGGGAACCCGCTGCCGTCCCGGCCCAAGGTATCCGCCCCCGCCGTGGCCCCGCCGCCGCCAGGCGGGTTCCTGGCGGCCCCCTTGTTCGCCCCGCCGCCCGCCTACACGCCCCCACCCGGCTTTGCCCCGCCGCCCGGCGCGGCCCCTCCGATGGGCGTCATTCCCGCCACGAAGCCCGCGCCGTCCGGCCTCTCCCTTTACGGCGGGCTGGCACTGGCCGCTGTCGTGCTGGTCGGCCTGATCTTCCTCGTCCGTGCCCTGCGGCCCGTCATGGTGGCCGCGCCGACCTCCTACAAGACCTACACGGCCATTGACAACACATTTTCCTGCGACCAGCCCGCCGGCTGGAAGATGCACGAGACCGGGGCGACGAACGGGGCGCTGTCCACGGTGACCTTCACAACGGGCCATGTGAAGGTCCGCGTGGTCTCGGACGCGATCGGCTCCCTGATGGCGGACACGACGCCGAATGTTTCGGTGGACCCGATCCCCGGCATGCCCCCGACGCCCCCGCCAAAACCCGCCGTGGAGAAGCTGCACGAGATGGACGAAAAGCAGCTCGAATCTAGCCCCAGCCTGCCGGGCTACAAGGAGGGCGAGATGCAGAAGCTGGAGTCGCGCGTCGGCGACGCCCGCGTGTCCGAGTGGACGGCGGACAAAGGCAAGATCCACGGCTACCGGGTGACGATGCTTGGCGGCCAGCGCGAGATGACGGTGATCTGCATCGCGCCAGAGCGCAACTGGGCGGTTCTGAAGCCCGCCTTCCAGCACATGATCACGAGCGTGGTTCCGGGAAACGGCGGATGAAGACCTACGGCGTCAACTGGTTCCTGGTTTGGGTCGGCCAGATGGTTTGAATG
>JANOOM010000256.1:0-13054 GCA_031421335.1 Armatimonadota bacterium | reverse complement strand
GGAAGGCCAGATAGTTGACGAGAGCGCCGTCGCCACCGGGGGCAGCGGGGGAGTTCGTGCTGGCGCCGGTGGTCAGGATAGCGACCAGGGCATTGTTGGCCCCGGTGACGCGGACGGTGGCGCCGACGATGGTGCTCTTGGTGGCACCGCTCGTGACCAGGCCACCCAACGCGCCGACGCCGGGGTTCGAGAGGACGCCGCTCGCGAGCGTGAAGTTTAGGACGCTCGGGGCAGCCGAGGTGACCACGACCTGCTGGGTCTGAGTGGTCAGCTTGGCGCTGAACGGCGGGGAAACGGTGACATCGTACTTGTCGCCGGCGGGCGCTGTCGGGGTCGGCGGCACCTTGACGGAGAAGGCGCCGGGGGACTTGTTGTTGTCGGTCGTCGTGCTGGCGATCGTCTGCCCGGTGAGGTCGTCGGTGACGACGACCGCGAGGCTGCCCTGTCCGTTCTTGTTGCTGTCGGTGACGGTACCGCTGATGGTGGCGGTGCCCTGGGCGAGCGGGAAGTCCAGCCGGGTAACGGTGCCGCTGCCGACCGTAATGGTCTGCGAGGCGGGCGCGAAGCCCGTGCTATTGTTGGGCGTGGCCGTGACGGTGTAGGTACCCTGGGGCAGCGAGCCGAGGTAGTTGATCGGGGCGCCGCCGGCGGGGTCGGGCTTCGTCGAATTGGTCGAGGTCAGGGGCGCGGGCGTCGTCGTGACGGCGTTGCCGGACGTGTCGGTGACGGTGAGGGTGGCAGCGATCAGCGTGGTGCCGGTCGAATCGGAGACCAGCCCGTCAACCTGAGCGGGTGCGGACTGCGTCTGGCCGACGATGTCGATGTTCGGCTCCGAGGTGCCGTTGACTGTCACGTTGAAGATCCGCTTGCCGGGCGCGTTGTTGGTCGGATCGGACAAGTGCAGGCGCACGCGGTAGTTGGCGCCTGGCGTCAGGTTATTGAAGGTGTAAGTGAACGTGCCGTTCCGGTCGGTCTGGTAGATCTGCGGGGGCGTGGTGGGGTCATTGATGAGGCTGACGGTGGGGGCGGGCGTGATCGTCTGGGCGGTCCCACCGGTCACGGTGAAGCCGACCGGGTTGCCCGCAGTCGGGACGAAGGCGTCGGAAACATAACCACCGAAGGTATCCGTGGCGACGTCACCGCTGTTGACCTGGTAGAGCGGAGTGCTGGCCTGTTCGGGCGTGGTGGCGGCCTCATTGGAGCGGCCGGTCTCACCGCCGGTGTCGGTGTTTTGCAGCACCTGGAGGTAGTAGATGTCGTGCGGAGAGGTCACGCTAGCCCCACGCGCAAAGGCGATGTACTCGAAGCCGGGGGCGGGGTCGGTGTACGGGTTGCGCCGCAGGGACGACCAGGCCGGGGCGAAATCGTCGGTGCCGCCCGTAGTGACGGGCCGGCCCACAGTGCTGCCGATGGCTGTGTTCGTCACGGTGCCGAAGCCGAAGCGCCCACCCCCGCCGACGAGGAAGATGGAGCGCTTCGGGCCGGTGTTTTGAGTGAGCAGGATCGAGGTGTTCGGGTCGGGTCCGGCTGCCGTGCCGGAGGCGGTGATGCTGGCGGCGCTGGAAGCGAAGGCGATGAGCTGTCCGTCCTGCGAGTAGGCGGGGTCGGTGTCATTCGCGGGTCCATCGGTCAGCTTGGCGGGCAGGGAGACATTGGTCGGGTCGGAGCCGCCGGTGTGGACATACAGGAAATACAGGTGCGCGAGGGTCTTATAGGTGCCGGCCGTGCTCGTCGCTGAGAAGACGATCTCATCCGAGTTGCCGGGAACGAAAGCAGGCCGCGTGACGCCGGAGAAGGTCAGGCCGCCGGCCGCGACAGCGAGGGGGTCGGTGCGGATGGTCGGCGAGGACAGCGTAGCAACGTCCACCGTCGCGGCCGGAGTGGGGATGGAATACAGGTTCTGCACGTCGGGCGCGACCGAGTTGGCGTCGGACGTGAAAGCGAGCTGGCGGTTGTTGTCGGCGGAAAGGGCGGGGTAGAACTCGCCGCCGTTGGCCGGGCCGCTGCTGCTGGTGAGCTGGAGCGGGGTGCCGCCGTTGATGGGGATGGCCCAGATGTGGAACCGCGCCCCGACCGCGCCGGCCGCCGTCCGGTTAGAGGAGAAGACCAGCATGGTCTCGTCCGCCGTCCAGACCGGCGTCAGGTTGGTGGGAGTGAGGCTCGGCCCCTGGGTCGGCGTGAAGCCGGGGGGCGGGCTGAAGGCGTCGTAGGTCTGCACGGCCTCGTTCACTTGGGGGGTGGCCCCGGCGGCGGCATTGGGGTTCTTCAGCGCGCCGGGACGCATGGCGTTCCGGCTATAGATGAAGCGGCCGTCGGAACCGTGGTGCAGGTCCTGCGGGGCGGCCCCAACCATGTCCCGGAAGCTTTTGGGCTTGGCGGCAGCGGGCACGAGGGCGCGCAGGGAAGCGCGCAAAGCCAGTGCCTGGCCGGTGCCGCCGCCGACGCGCACGGGGGCGGCGGCGACGGGCAGGCCGGCGTTGAAGGCGCCGACGGTCAGAGCGGCGAAGGACGAAAGAAGGGCGATGGCGCGGGCGGAACGTATAGCTTTCAAGCGGTTACAACCTCCTTGGTTGCAGGCACATGGCCGAGGCGAACTTTCTCAGGGCGAGGCGCCGTCAGGCGCGCATCGGCTTCCAGGAAAACAACGGTTCGGGGCAGCAATCCAATGACCGGGCAAAATGATCGGGCAAAAACGGACAAGAGACGGGCGGGCGTTCGTTCGGGCGCCAGTCGGGCGCAGTGCGGCGGTCAGTGGAACGAGTGTGAAGCAGGTCTCTGGGGATGATTTAGGGTTCTATCTCGGGCGGCAGGTCGGCCCGGAAGTCGTCCGGGTCCGCCGGCGGCGCCGGTGTAATCGTCCGTAAGCACGAATCTCTTCCGGACTCGCCGTTGTCGGGACGGAACCCCCGGCGATGCAGGGGCAGGTGAAACGATTATAACACAGAGGCGACTTTTACGCAAGCGATTTTTTCGCCATTTTTCAGTGCGAGGCCGGTTTTCGTATTTATTCCGCCTTGTGCCCCCGGTGGGCGTGAAAAAGAGGGCGGCGGGGACGATTTCACTCGCCCCCGCCGCCTGAAGCCGGCGCCTATCAGGCGCGGCCTATCGGGTCGGGATCTCGAGGGTGGCGCCCGAGAAGACCTTGATCCAGTACGCCTTCCAGGGCTGGAGGACACTGCTCTGGGTGACGGGCTGGTAGGCGTTCCCGTCGTAGGAGTACAGCGTCGGGTCGGCGACGTGGTACTGGGCGCTGATGGCCTGTGCGAAGGTGATCATGCCGCCCGCACCGTTGTCGAACTTCAGGCTGGAGACCGGGACGCCGCTGGGGTTCGGGACGCCGATCTGGTTCCAGGTCGGGTGCAGGACGACCGGTACGAAGGCGCCCGAAGGCGTCCCCCCCTGCACCGTGACCGGCACCGGGTTTTTGAGGAAGACCCAGTAGCCTACTCCCAGCCGCAGCGTATCGGCGGGCGCGTTCGGGTCTATCATATACTGGCTGACCGTGGGGTCCCAGACCGCGACGTGGGTGCGATTGCCGTTCGGCGGCGTCCCCGTCGGCGCGGTGTTGATGATGCCAAAGAGGGCGTCGAAGCCGATGGCGCTGTAGTCGTAGGGCGTGGACACGAACTGTAGATTCGAAGGGAACGTGAAGATCGGCGGGGTGCCCTTCGCCCCGGTGAAGTCCAGCCGGTTGAACTGGCCCCCGATGACCGTCACCTTCTGCGTGACCGGAGTGCGGCTGCCGAAGGAGAGGGTGACAGCGTAGCTGCCCTGTGCCACCTGGCCTGAGTAGTTCAGGCCCTGGTTCCCGCCGTCCGGCGCGGGCGAAACGGAGCCATTCGTGGTGAAGGTTGCCACCACCGTCGTGGCGCCGGTGGGACCGACACTGGAGACCGTGACGGTCGCGCCGCCGACGGCGGCGGTCGTGGTCGCGTCGCTGACCAAGCCGCCCAGCGTGCCGATGCCGCTGCTGAGCTTGATGTCGGCCCTGCCCACCACCCCTAAAGTGAGCGGGGCGGGCGTGACGGGCACGGCGGCGGACTGGTTATAGTTCGCCTTGGAGGCCGTGACCGCGTAGGAGTGGCCAGGCGTCAGCATGAAGGTCGCCGTGTAGTTCGACGTCTTCCCGTCCGGCCCGAGCGAGGTGCCCGGCGTCGTGATCAGGGCGGTGGTGGGGGTGACGATCCTGACGGCGGCCTTGGTGGTCGTGTCGGTGACCGTCAAGGCCACGTTCGGCAGCGGCTGGCCGTTGGAACCGTCCGTGACCAGGCCCGTGATGGTGCCTAGCTCGTCCAGTCCGATGTTCTGCCCCGTCAGGGTGTCGCCGAGTGTGATGCTCGGCGTGGGCGATCGGAAGCCCTGGGAGTAGCCGCCCGGCGCGGTGGCGGAGAGGCTGAAGCTCGCCGCCGTCTGGCTCGCCGGGATGGCAGTGAACGTGAAGGTGCCATCCGCGGCCGTCGTCTGCGGGGTGCCGATCGTCCGGCCGGTCGAGTCGGTCAGCGTCACGGTGGCGCCGGCGATCGGCTTGCCGGTCTGGTTGTCCGTGACCGTGCCGGAGAGGGTGGCGAGGATCTCGGTCAGCACGAAGTTGACCGGCCGCGTCCCGTTCGCTGGGATGGTGATGCTCTGGCTCGGGGCCGGGCTGAACTCGGGCTTGCCGGCCGCATTGGTCGGGACGGTCACCGTGGCGGTGTAGTTGCCGGACGGGTCTATCTTCGTCCCGACGGTCGGGATGGAGTAGTTGCCGTTGGCATCGGTCGGCCCGGACACGAGGGTCTGCGTGCCGTCCGTGGAGGTGATGGTGACGATGGCCCTCGCCACGCCGCCCCCGCCGTTCGCGTCCGTCACCTGGCCGGTGACACTGCCGGGCGCGGCTGGAACGAGCGCGATGTCAACAAGCGGCGCCTCCGACGGGATGGTGTCGGTGAGCGCGTCGCCGTTGTAGACGGCCTGCGACTTGAGCGCCTGGGTGGCGTACCCGACCAGCGAGGCGCTGATCGTGTAGGTGCTGGGCGCGAGCGGCCCGGAGCTATACTTGCCGTCGGCGCCGGTCTTGATCGTCTTGATGACGTTCCCCGTGGCCGTATCCGTGATGGTGACCAGAGCGCTTGCGAGCGGCTTCTTGGTGGCGGCGTCGGTGACCGTCCCGGCGAAGCTCGGCGGGATGGTGACGACGCTGAAGTTAACCGTCGCCTTGGCTGGGGCGGAGGCGACAACGACGGTCGCTGTCCCCTGCGTGGTCGTCGGGCGCCCGTTCAGGTTGATCGGCCCGGTGGCGGTCCCATTGTAGGTGCCGGGGAAGACGGTCGGCAGGCTGTAGTTGCCGTTGGCGTCCGCCGTGGCGCTGGGGGTCGCGGTCCCGTCGGCGGAAACAAAGGAAACCAGGGCACCGGCGACGCCGGCCCCGTTAGCGTCCGTGACCGTGCCGGTGATCGAGCCGGGCTGGATGGGCGCAAGGCCGATGTCCTGACCCGTGAGGACGGAGCCGAGGACGACGGTCACGGTCCGCGTGTTATTGGTCGTGGCGAACCCGACCTTGACAGCCGTGATCGTGTAGATCCCCGGCTGGACGCCGGTGAACGAGTAGGTGCCGTCCGTCTTGCTGGCCGAGGTTGGGTTGGCGGAGACGATGGCGACGACCTTGCCCGTGCTGTCGGTGAGCGTGACGGTGGCCCCGCCCGCGCTGGCACCGCCCGCAGCGGTGCTCCCAATTGAGTTGTCGTAGATGCGGCCCGAGATCGTGCCGAGAGGCGTCAGCCCCACGTCGGCGTTCGTGATGGTGTCGCCAAGCTGGGCCGTCACAGTAACGGTGGTCGCTTGGGCGAAGCCGGTGTAGGTGGCCGTGATGGTGTATGTAGTGGCCGCCGCTGTCGCGGGAGTGATGGTCAGCGAGTAGGTTCCGTCCGCCGCCGCCGTCACCGGGCCGAACTGATTGCCGGCCGCGTCGGTGAGCGTGACAATCGCGGGCAGGCCCCCTGCCGCGTTGTCCTGCAAGCTGGTGTTGAAGACGCGGCCTGAGATGGTCACCGGGTTCGACACCAGGGTGAAGTTGACCGGCTGGGTCGTGGCGTTTGACAGGACGGGGACGCCCGTGTCGAACGGCACATCCGGGGCTTTCGCCTCGACGTATTCGGCAGTGCCCTGGTCGTTGACGGGGCCGTCGGCGACGGCGGTGTAGGTAGCCACCGGGACGTTGTCCACGAAGTAGGAGCCGGCGGGCTGTCCGGCCTGGAGGCCGGTGCGCGTCTGCGTGGACTTGGTGGTCGTCTTGTCCGTCGAGGTGAACGTGACGGTCGCACCGACGATCGGCTTTTTGCTGGCCTTGTCAATGACATTGCCCGCGATGGAGCCGGGGTTCAGGGCGGTGAGTGTCAGCGTGCCGTTGTTGCGGACCAGACCGCCTTCCAGGGTGAAGGCGGTGCCGTTGTTGCCAACGGTCCGGGAGAAGCCCGACTTGTAGGCGACCAGCGTGTAGGTGCCCGGCTCGATGCCGTTTATGGTGTAGCGACCATCGCTTCCTGTGGCCGCGCTGAAGGCCACGCGGGTGGCAGGGGCGGCGCCGGTCGGCCGCAGGTAGACGGTGACGCCGGACACAGGCGTGCCGGCCGCGACGCCTGGCCCCGCCGTCTGGGTGATGACGCCGGTGACGGTGGCCGTGCGGAGGTAGCAGACGATGTTGTGCAGGATCGCCTGGCGCGGGTTGCGCGGGATGACGGGCGGCGGGACGGGCGGCGGGACCGGCGTACCCGGCAAGGCGGGTGCGATGGAAGCGAAGTAGTCGCTCCCCATGGCTTCGATGCCGAAGGCGGCATAGACGGTCCGGCTGCCGGTGCCGGTGTTGGGCTTGCCGCTCTGCGTGACGTTGCGGTAGGGGTCGTCATGGAAGACCATGGCGGCCGGGCCACCCGCACCGTAAGTGGCGGCGATGGCCGCGCCGTTGGTGGGCGCGATGGTGTCTATGCGCCCCTGGATGCTGGCGCCGGTCGAGAGGGTGAGCGCGGGGACCTGGTCCAGCGCGGCGTCGTTCGTGTCGTTGAGGCCGTTGACATCGGCATAGCCCAAGATCAGGTTGTCCTGGTAGGGATAGAATGGGCTGACGTACCGAAAGCCGACGGTCCAGTCACCGACGATGCTGAGGTAGCGGCCCGCGACCGTGTTATCATAGAACGGGCTGCCCGTGATGCGGTTCGCCGTCGCGGCCAGCACGTTGGAGCCGCCGCCGGGGGTGACTTCGGTCGCGTTCAGGACGTCGGGCAGGAATCCGCCGGCCGTGTTGCCGGACGTGCCATTGATGGTCAGGGTCGCACCGGCATCCTGGCCGGTGAGGAACAAGCGCCCACCGCCGGGGTGGACCACCGTGCCGTCGCCCAGGACGAAGTTGCGGAGGACGGTCTGCGTGCTGGGCCGCCCGACGTTGCCGTTCTGGGCGGGCGTGCCAGGGTCGTTGAGCGAGCCGGGGTCAGTCAGCAGATCGCCGGTGAAGGGCGAGAGCCAGATGACGCACCGGGGAGCGTTCAGGATCGTCGCAGCCGGGACGTTGGAGTAGGTTGTACTGGTCAGGTCCGGGTCGTTGATGGCCGGCTGGAGTTCCTTGGAAGGGAGGTATCCGGCCAGGATCGCGTCGGTGACGGGGCCGCGCGATAGGGTGCGATAGATGGTGTAGCGCTGTGAGGGGAGGTCCGGCGCCCCGTCGCGGCGCTCGCCGTCGTCAATGGTCGGGTCGTAATAGGACCCGACCCCTAGACCGTTCTGCGTCGTGACCGGCTGCCCCTGGACATCCCCCAGCCGTTTGAAGGTGAACAGGGTCGGGTCGAGCAGGAAGGGCGCTTGGTATGGGTATGGCCCACTTCCGATGAAGGTTCCGGCGTAGTTCACGTCGGGCAGGGTGCTCACGTCAACGTCGGTGAGGTAGGACTCGGCCCCGAACAGCTTGGGCGTCAGGTTCAGGTTAGAGTTCCGGCCAGCGAAGGTGGTGGCGGCGAACTTCTGGCCCAGGGCGTTGTCGCTGATGACCAGGATGCTGTTGGCGCTGGTGAGGTTCTGGACGGTGCTGAAGCCGCCGACGTTGTCATAGATGCGCCAGTTGACCTTTTTGCCGACATAACTAGACGTTCCTGGCGGGATACCAGGGAAGACGGCCTGGTCGTAGGCGATGACGTCCAGGAAGAAGTCACTGGCGGAAGCGGGCGTGGTCCAGGTGACGGTGTAAAGGACGCCGCCCTTTTGATCCTGGACCGGCGAGGGAACCATCTGGAACCACTCGGCCGGGTTGCCGCCGTTTTGCGCGATCGGCCGGGTCTTGCCGACGCCGCCGAAGGGCTGCTGGTCGTCCACGCCGGCCAGCCAGTACGGGTTGCGGAAGTCAGCGGGGGACACGTCGGCCGGGGCGTTTGGGTTGCCGCTATTAGCGAACTGCGGGTTGACGAGTTGGCACTCGTATTCCGGCCCGTGCGGGATGAACAGGGCGGGGTCGCCGCCGGCTTCGCCGCCGGGGTTGATGCCGCCGCCGGCCTTTCCGGTGAAGATGTAGGCATTGAACGGGTTGTTGGTGTCCGGGAACGTCCAATGGCCGCCGTGCGTGCCACGCGGGACGACACTATTGCCGATAGCGGGAGTTATCTGCGTGGGCGAGCCGAAGGGCGGGTAGCGATACCTGTCCCTCGGGAAGTTGATGGAGAAGTCTATGTTGGTATCGGTCTCATAGCCGTTGAACCCAAGCCCGAGCGCGAGATTGGCCGTGCCACTGTCCAGGTCGTTGCGGGTCGCCTGGTTGGCCTGGCCGTTGTATTGGCTGTCCTTGGCGAAGACCTTGTGCTCCAGGTTCTGCGAGTCTTGATACTTGGAGTTCGGGTCCTTGATCTGGAGGAAGATCTGCGACTGACTCGGGAGCGTGCCCGAAGGTCCGACATTGACATTGCTGGTCGGCCCGCCGTTCAGCGGCGCGCGCAGGCTGCCGTCGGTGTTGGTGCCGTTGTCAATGCCGGCCTCGCGGTCGGTCAGGCGGATCGTGAAGGTCACCTTCTGGCTGGGGCCGATGCCCACCTTCGTGGCAACGCCGCCGATGGGGTTGGCGATGTTGCCGGCCTGGACGTGGATGATCTCGTCCGGGTTGTAGCGCAGCAGCGTCGGCGGGTCCAGGTTCAGCACTTGGGACTCGAAGATGCCGGTGTAGGCCGCCCCGACGTTGTAGCTGGTCTGGTTCGGGTCGGCGGTGTGGACGACACCCCCGGGCGACACGGAGATGGCCGTCTCACTCGGGAAGGAAGTCGCCGGATCGTTGTAAGTGACGGTGCGGTTGTTGGTCACGGCACCCGTCGTGTAGCTGAACCCGCCACCCTGGTAGGTGATACTGAAGATGGACAGGCCGGGCGACCACGCGGGGTACACGTCATCGAACGTGTTGCCGTTCTGGGCCGCCTCTTGCTGCACGCCGCCCGATGCACTCGCGGTCGTCTCGCCGCTGTTATCGTCGGTGTTCAGCATGACCACGCCGTTGGCAGCCGTGGCGCCGAGAGGGGTCGCCCCTTCCGGCACGATCTCCTCCTGGAAGTTTGCGGCGACCGTATAGAAGTATTCGTTCCCGACGACCGCGTTCTGGTCAAAGAGGGTGAGTCTGGTGCCGTTTACGGCGGGCTGGACGTTGAGCAGGTAAGCGAAGGCCCCTTCCAGTCCGCCGCCGCCGCCGGGCTGGTTCACGTTCGTCGGCGCACCCGCGCTGCGGAAGACGCTGTAGCTCGTCGGCGTGCCGAGGCTGGCCCCAGTCCCTCCGGGCGCATTGAAGGTCAGCCGGACCACACCGTTCCCATTCAGGCCGACGGGGAACCCGTTCAGGCCGCCGGGGAAGTCGCCGATCGCCCGCAGATTCAGCGGCGCGGATGGGTTGACAGCAGTGGTGAAGGCGCCGAACCCGCTGCTGGGCGTCCGGACGTTGCCATTCTGGAATCCGGACAGGACCTCGATGCCCTCGACGATCGGGTCGCCCTGCGCGGGGTTCAGCGGCGTGAAGTTCAGGGTGATCTGGCCGCGCGGATAGGCTTGGCCCGTTACCGGGTCCGTCGCCGCTGCGGTCGAGACGGGGAAGGTAGTAACGACAGCCGTGTTCGGCCCGCCGGTCCCATTCGTGGTCCGCGTCAGGGCCAGGTCCAGCCGCTTGAAGACCCCGGCGACGGCGGTGACGGTCTGAGAGGCGGCCACGAATCCAGGGCCGCTGACAGTCACCGTATAAGCAGTCCCACCGGCGGCGGGGAGGTTCAGATTGTAGTTCTGCGGGCTGCCGTCGCCGGGCGTAGGCGTCGAAGCTGTGCCGGTCGTAACGAGGGCGCGGTAGCCGTTGCCCTGCACCTGCACGGTGAGGCCCGCAGCTGTCTGACCATTGACCGAGACCAAGCCGCCGACCGTGCCGACGCCCGCGCTGGCGAGGGCGAAGTCCGCCCGAGTCGTGTTACCCGCCGTAAAGGTCGTGTTCTGCGTCAGCGTGGCGACGCCCGAGTTGGTCGTAGGATGTGCGGTGACGTTGAAGGCACCCGCCGGCACCGAGAGCGTGTAGTTGCCGTTGCCATCGGTCGCGACCGGCCCGGCGACGACGACGTTGTTCGCGTTGGTTACGGTCACCGGGACGTTAGCGAGAGACGCAGTGGTGCTGACGTTGGTCACAGTACCGGTCACGGTCGCGTTGTTAGCCGAAAGGGCGAAGTCGGCGCGCGTGAACACGTTGTTGCTGACGCTCACCGTCTGGCTCTGCGCGCTGAAGCCGTTTGCCGTTACTGTCACGATGTAGCTGCCGGCGGCCAGACCGACGGCGTAGTTGATGGGGTTGCCGTCAGGGCCGGCCCGAGTCGTGGTGGTCGTCGTGACCGGCGCCGCCGCCTGCTGGCCGGTGTTCGGGTCGGTGAAGGTGACGGTCGCGCCGCCGACTGCGGTGCCCCCGGAGGAGATCAGCCCGCCGAGTTCGCCGTTGCCGGACGCGCTCGCACCAATGATGTCGAAGTTAGACAGGACGGCCACGCCGTTGGCGGTGACATTGAATATGCGCTGGCCAGGCAGGGTGTTGGTCGGGTCCGAGAAATGCAGACGGACGGTGTAGAGCGTGTTAGGAGTCAGGTTTGGGAGCGTGTAGCTCATCGCCCCGTGCCGGTCGGTGAGATAGATCTGCGACGGCGCGGTCGGGTCGTTGGTAACGTTCGGTGCTGGGTTAAGCACCTCTGCGGTGCCGCCGGTGAAGAAACCCTGGCCGTTATTGAAGAGCGTATTGTTGTCGGATAGGTAGTTGCCGAACTGCTCGTTGGCGGCGGTGTCGCCCGCGTTGATCTGGTAGACGGGGGTGTTGAGCGGCACCGGGGTGGTTGCGGCCTCGATGGAGGCCGCGCTGCTGCCGCCCGCATTGACGAACCGGACGGCCTGCACGTAGTAGATGTCGTGCGTCGCGGCCTGGCTCGCGCCCCGCGCGAAGGCGATGTACTCAAAGCCGGGCGAGGGGTTGGTGAACTGGTTGACGTTGTTGAAGCTCCAGGCCGGCCCGAAGTTGTCAGTGCCAGCCGCCGTGATGGCGCCGATGCGTCCGCCGACGGCGTTCTGCTGCAAGAAGGTCGGGACGACGCCCAAGCCGTTGCCGCCGGTCGTGCCGCCACCGCCAACCAGGAAGATGGTGCGGACGCCGCCCACGGTGCCGCCACTGGTCAAGGACGGGGGGGCACCAGGGCCGCCATTCGTGTTCGTCGTCAGCGAGGTAGCCGTGGAAGCGAACGCGACGAACTGGCCGTCTTTGGAGCTGGCCGGGTCGGTGTCGTCGGCGGAGCCGTCGGTGAGCTGGCCGGGGTACGAGGTGTTGTTCGGGTCGGAACCGCCCGTGCTGGTGAACAAGAAGTACAGGTGGTTGCGGCCGGGATTCGCGCCGGAAACGCTGCGGGCCGAGAAAGCAAGCTCGCCCGTGCTGGTGCCCAGGAAGGTGGGCCGCTGCACCTGGTCGAAGCCGGTGAGGGTGGCGCTCTGCGTTTCGGTCGGAAAGGTGGTCTGGCCGGGCGCGGCGCGCAGGGTCACGGACAAGATGCCGCCGTTCGTGGTGTCGGTGTTGGAAACGTCCTGGAACGGCACCGTGTTGTTGCGGGCGAGCAAGCTGCTGAAGTTGAAGCCGCTGAGGATGAACAAGTTCTGCGTGCCGCTGGACTGGGCATCCGAGGTGAAGGCCAGGCCGATGTCCGTGGGCGCGAGCGTCGGGAAGAACTCGCCGTGCGGGATGGTGGGGTTCTCACCGATCGTGGCTGCACTCGTCGTGATCTGGAAGGCTTCGCCGCCGTTCACCGAGATGGCCCACAGGTGGAACCGGGACCCGACGCCGCCGGGACCCTCCGTATTCACGTCCCCTTGCAGGGTGCGGTTGGAGGAGAAGATCAGGAACTTCTCGTCGGCGGACCAGAGTGGCGTCAGGTTGGTCGGGGCGAGCGTGTTGTTCTTCTGGAAGATAGGGGCGTTGGCCGGATTGTTGCCCAGGCTGTTGTCTGGGTTCGAGTAGCCGATCAGCGGCTGGAAGGCCGGGGCGGGGTTGTTGACATCGAACGTCTGCACCGCACCGGGGATGGGGACGGTGCTGCTGCCCGTGGTGGCGTTGCCGCGCAGGGCGCCGGGACGCATCATGCCACGCCCGAGCAGGACGCGCCCGTTCGGAGTCCGCTGGAGACCCCCCGGCTCATAGCCGGGCGCGGCGGCGCGGACCTGGGCAGGGCGCTGGGCGTTGTGCAGGGACGCCATGAGGGCGAGGGCCTGCCCTAGCCCGCCCGACCCGGCACGCGCGTCGGCGAGCGATGCCGAGGGCGCGAGGGCCGTCAGCAGGGCCAGGAGGCACAGCAGCGAGAAGAAACGGATGGCGCGCGAGGCGCCGGCTGAAGCATTGAGCATGGCAGTGGAAATGGTGCGTAGAGCGTTCAAAGGGTACAACCTCCCTGGTTGTGCGCGGGGCCGGAGGCGGCGCCCTGTCGGGGTACCTCGGGCTGGCGCCTTATCAAACGGCGGGCGTTAATGGGTCACGATTAGTTCGGGCGGTGTGCCGCGAGGGCGGCAC
>JANOOM010000255.1:0-5107 GCA_031421335.1 Armatimonadota bacterium | reverse complement strand
GCCCCTTAGAAAGCATCTCCATGATTGCCGTCGAGAACGTCTCAAAGACCTACATCGGGCAGACTGTCCTGGCCCCGACCTCGCTGGCCCCCACGCAGGGGAAGACGACGGTGCTGATCGGGCCGAGCGGCTGCGGCAAGTCCACGCTGCTGCGGCTGATGGTCGGGCTGATCACGCCGGACGCGGGCCGGGTCGTGATCGGCAGCGAGCCGCTGACGGCCCACAACGTCGAGCAGAAGCGGCACGAGATCGGCTACGTCATCCAGGATGGCGGCCTGTTCCCGCACCTGACGGCGGGCCGGAACGTATCCCTGCTGGCCCGGTTCCTGGGCAAGTCGAGCGGCGAGATCGAGGCGCGGATGAGCGAGCTTGCCGCGCTGGTGCAACTGCCCCCGGAGTCGCTGTCGCGCTTCCCGTCGGGGCTGTCCGGAGGCCAGCGGCAGCGGGTCGGCCTGATGCGCGCCCTGATGCTCGACCCGCCCCTGCTGCTGCTCGACGAGCCTTTGGGGGCGCTGGACCCGATCACGCGGAGCGAATTGCAGGAACAGCTTAAAGACATCTTCGCCCGGCTGAACAAGACAGTCGTTCTGGTGACGCACGACATGGGCGAAGCGGCCTACTTCGGCGACGCCATCGTGCTGATGCGCGAGGGCAAGATCGTCCAATCGGGGACATTGGAGGACTTAATGCAACGGCCCAGCGAAAAATATGTGACCGACTTCATCCGCGCCCAGCGCTCGCCGCTGCCCGCTGTGGTGGAGGGGGAGCGATGAGAGAAACCCACCTCCTTGCTTCAGAGGGGTCTTCCCGAAACGGGAGGACGAAGAGTTCCCGACGGAGGCTCCGCCCGGAACTCCTTTCCGGCCTCCTCCCCCACCCATTTCGGGAGGGGTGGCGAGCAGCGAGCCGGGGTGGGTTCCTGCTCCTTCTCCTCCTCGCCCTCCCCTGCGCCGCCCAGACGTCCTCCCTCAACGTCGGCTCCAAGCGGTTTGCCGAGTCGCGCATATTAGGCGAAGTCCTCACCCAGACCGCGAACGCAGTGGGCGAGGCGCACGCAACGCACCAGTCCGGGCTTGGCAACACGGGCATCGTCTTCGCCGCCCTTCAGGGCGGCTCCATTGACATCTACCCCGAGTACACGGGGACGATCTCGCAGGAGCTTCTGAAGAGCAAGACGCCGCTGGCGCTGCCTGCGATGAACGCGAGGCTCGCGCCGCTGGGGCTGGCGGCGGGCGTGCCACTGGGCTTCAACGATACTTACGCCCTGGCGATGCCCGAAGCGCGGGCGCAGGCACTCGGTATCAAGACGCTTTCCGACCTGGCCCGCCACCCGGAACTGAAGCTGGGACTGTCACAGGAGTTCCTGAAGCGGGCGGACGGCTGGCCCGGCGTCAAGGCCGCTTACGCTCTGCCGTTCGCTTCCCCGCAGGGCCTGGATCACGGCCTGGCTTATGAGGCCATCGCGGGTGGGCAGATTGATGTCACCGACATCTACTCTACTGACTCGAAGATCGCCAAGTACAAACTGCGCGTCTTGGACGACGACAAGCACTATTTTCCTGCCTATGACGCCGTGCTGCTGTTCCGCCGTGACCTCCCGACGCGCCTCCCGAAGACGTGGGCCAGGCTGCAAACCCTGGAAGGCAAGCTGACCGCGCCGCAGATGATCGCCCTGAACGCCCAGGTGGAGCTGCAAAACCGGACGCCGCCCGCCGTCGCCGCCGCGTATTTGGCCGGTTCGTCGGCGTCGTCTTCCGCCGCCGCGCCGCGCGAGTCGTTCTGGTCCATCCTGTTCGGGCCGGACTTCTGGCCGGAGACAGGCCAGCACCTCTTCCTCGTTTTCGTCTCGCTCGCCCTCAGCGTGCTGGTCGCTATCCCATTGGGCATCTGGGCCGCACACTCGCCGCGCGCCGCCCAGCCGATCTTGAGCATCACGGGCCTGATTCAGACTATCCCATCGCTGGCCCTGCTGGCGTTTTTGATCCCTTTGCTGCACCAGATCGGGCCGGTCCCGGCGATTGTCGCCTTGTTCCTGTACTCGCTGCTGCCGATCGTCCGCAACACCTACACCGGCCTGACCGACATCGCGCCCTCCCTGCGCGAGTCCGCGCTGGCCTTGGGCCTGCCGGCGGGCGCGCGGCTGCGGCTAATCGAGCTGCCGCTGGCGTCACGGGCCATCTTCGCCGGCATCAAGACGGCGGCCGTCATCAACGTGGGCACCGCCACCATCGCTGCCTTCATCGGCGCGGGCGGCTACGGCAACCGCATCAGTCAGGGTCTGGAAAACAACAACGACCTGCTGCTGCTGTCCGGGGCCATCCCCGCCGCCGTGCTGGCTCTTCTGGTGCAGTATGGGTTTGATCTGCTGGACCGCGCGGTCGTGCCGGCGGGTCTGAAACAGCAGGGTCAGCGGAGATGACAGTCATTACCTACAAAGACGATCCGGACGGCGTGGATTGGGCCGGGATGAAGGAAGCGCTGTCAGAAGACGACTTCGACAACGGCCGCACTTCAGCCCAACTGGAAACGTCGTTCAAGAACAGCGCCCACCTCTGCCTCGCTTATGCCGAGGGTCGGCTCGTCGGCACGGCTCGCGCGCTCTCGGACGACGCGGCGGACTTTTACAAGAAGGTCGGGTTCGTGGAGCGCCCGGTCGGGCTTGAGGTCGTGGTGGGGCGGTGGCTGGAGAATGATCCCCTCCCCTCCGAGGAGAGGGTCGGCACTTAGGTTTTATTGGGGGTGTGCCGGGGAGGGGATCGGGTATCATATCCCTATGGGCGGTTATTACATCAGTGTCAATATCAAGACGGCGGACGCGGCGGCGGTGCGTAGCCTCGTAACGAATTGCTTCACCGGCGAAGGCTTCAAGCTCCTCGGAGAAGCGCCGGCGGCGGCCGTGACCGAAGACGAGGCCAAGCTGCCCGACGGCGACGACTGGTACGGCGTCCTCGTCAGCGGCACGACCGGCAGCGGCTGGATCTCCGTCTACGTCGAGGACTGGCAGGACAGCGGCCTCCTCGCCAAGCATCTGTCGCAAGCCGCCGAGGCTCCTGTTTTGGAACTCTGGGTGGCCGACGACACCCACTGGGGCTACAACTATTACGAGGCCGGGGAAGTGCGGGACCGCTTCGCCGACGATCCTTCTCAGGTCGGTGAGGGACCGGAAGAGGCCGCCCTGTACCGGGGCGATGCCGGCACGCTGGCCCCCATTTTGCAAGTCCCGGCGGCCCGGTTCGAGGCGCTGCTGCAAGAAGCGCGAGGAAACGCGGGCAAGTTCGCGGCGGGGCCGCTGGACGCGGTAGCCCTCGCGGTCGGCCTGTCGTTCGAGCACGTCTTTACCAGCTATGACCACTTCTTTGAGGACGACCCCGAGGATTACAGCGAGGACCTGGAAGACTGGCCCGCCTTCCGGCATCTGGCCTTCGCGCCGCCGCCGGGGCGGGAAACGCTTTCGGAGTGATGGCGAGGAGGCGAGGCGAGGAGGCGCGTGCCGGACGAGTGAATAAATTCACTCGCTCCGCTCAGATTTGTCCAAGGGACAAGGGGACAGTTTCCGAGACAGGTCAGGTTAACGGCGGCTCCCGCTCCCTCTTCTGTCCCCTGGACAGGTCCTAATCAGCGAGTGAATTCATTCACTCGTCATTCACTCGTCATTCACTCGTCATTCACTCGTCATTCACTCGTCATTCACTCGTCATTCACTCGCCCCGCCGCACCGTCCATGAGCCAGACCAAGACCCTCCGCGACCGCAAGCGCCAGCTCGGCCAGTTTCTCACGCCGCCGCAGATGGCCCGCCGCCTTGTCGGCAGCCTCGCCTTCACCCGCGATGACACGGTTCTGGAACCGAGTTTCGGCGACGGCTCCTTCATCCTACCCCTCATCGAGAAGTTCCTGCCACTGTATGAAGGCCCATTGCCGGGCCGGCTGGACCTGGTCCTGAGCCGCAACGTTTATGGCGTAGAACTCGACCCCGCCCTTCACGTCCGCTGCCTCGACGCCATTGGCCGGCGCTGGGGGTACTGCCCGACTCGCCATAACCTGCTATGCGCGGACTTCTTCCAGACCGATCTCCTCTGTCACTTTGACGCCGTCATCGGCAACCCACCCTTCGGCGGGACCATCGCGCCCGAGATCCAGGACAAGCTGGACCGCGAGTTCGGCTGGCGCAACGGGCTGAAAATCAAAAAAGAAACCTACTCGTTCTTCATCGTCAAGTGCCTGGACCTGCTGAAGCCAGGCGGGCGGCTGCGCTTCATTTGCAGCGACACGTTCCTGACCATCAACACGATGCAGGGCCTGCGGCGGCTCCTGCTGGACACCGGGGCGCCTGAAGTGACGCGGCTGGACGTGTTCTCGGAGGAAACCAAGTACGCGATGGTGGTCCTGGACTTCGCTAAGACAGGCCCCGTCCCCGCTCTCACGCTGGACGGGAAAACAGTTTTGCGGGAGCAGATCACGCTCACCGGCAACCATTCCTGGCAGATCACGGACGACTATGCGCCCTACTTCGCTGGTCCGAAGCTTGGGGACTTTCTACTGGCGACGAGTGGTATGACGACCGGGGCCAACGACCTGTTTGTGCGGCCCATCGTAGACGGCAAGGTCACGGAGACGCACTCGTTTGAGTTCGCCTGTGCCCCGATTACGCTGGAAGACGAGGCGCGGCGGGCGCGGCTCGGCTTCCTCTCCCCGGCGAAGCGGGCCGAGATCGCCCGGCGCGTGTGCCGAGGCGAGACGCGGCGCACTGTGCGGGTGCTGCCGCGAGCAGAGCCGCTGGAAATCATGCTCCCCCACTTTGACTACCGGCCCTACAACAAGGCGCTGAACGCGCTGGTCTACGCGCCTCCTTCCCATGCCGTCTTTTGGAAGGACGAAGGCGACGCCGTGCTGACCTTCAAGAAGAGCGGGAATTGGTATCTACACGGCGTCGGAGGCGCGAAGCATTTTGGACGTGAGGGTCTGACCTGGCAGCTCATCTCGCAGACGCTGAACGCGCGCTACCTGCCACCGGGCTACATCCTGGACAGCGGGGCGCCCTGCGCGTTCTTGCGGGAGGGCGTGGCAGGCGATGAGCTGTATTTCATACTGGGCTGGACGTTCTCGGAC
>JANOOM010000254.1:0-21657 GCA_031421335.1 Armatimonadota bacterium | reverse complement strand
GCCCCAGCACGTTCTTGTACTTGCTCTTGACGACGGCCTTCAAGGCAGCGTGTTCGGGGCGGGCGAGCTTCGGGTCGTCCAGCAGCAGAGCGAACGCTTCTTCGCGGGCTTCTTTCAAAACGGGCACGTCGCGGACGACATCAATGAACGGGAGCGGCTGTAGGCCGGACTGGCGCGTGCCGTAGAAGTCCCCCGGCCCGCGCAGTTTCAGGTCTTCCTCGGCGATCAAGAAGCCATCGGTGGTCTGGGCCATTGTGGTCAGGCGGGCCGAGCCGTCTTCCGTCTTGGGGTCCCCGATGAGCAGGCAGTAGGACTGGGTCTCGCCGCGCCCCACGCGCCCCCTAAGCTGGTGCAACTGGGCCATGCCGAAGCGGTCGGCGTCCTCGATGACGATGACGGAGGCGTTGGGCACGTCCACGCCGACTTCGATGACCGTCGTAGACACCAAAAGCTGCAACTCACGGTCGCGGAAGCGGGTCATGGTGCCTTCTTTTTCCAGAGGCTTCATCTGGCCATGCAGCAGGCCGATCTTGTACTCGGTGAAGACGTGGGTTTGGAGATGCCCGGCAAGCTCAGTGGCGGCGCGCGCTTGCAGCTTCTCGTTTTCTTCGATCAGGCTGCAAATGACGTAAGCCTGGCGACCTTCTTTCAAAAGGCGGCGCAGGATTTCATAGACGGCCTGTCGCTCGTGGCCGCGCTTCCAGTGCGTCTTGATGGGCTTGCGGCCCGGCGGGAGCTGGTCAATGATGCTGACATCGAGGTCGCCGTAGACGGTCAGCGTCAGGGTACGCGGGATGGGCGTCGCGGTCATAACCAATACGTCCGGCGAGAAGCCCTTTTGTTTGAGGGCCGCCCGCTGCATGACGCCGAAGCGGTGCTGTTCGTCCACGACGCCGAGGCCCAGGCGGTGGAAAACAACACCATCCTGGATCAAGGCGTGCGTCCCGACGGTGATGTGCGCCTCGCCCGAGGCGACGGCGGCCAGGGCGGCGCGCTTTTCTTTGGCGGGCAGGCTGCCCGACAGTAGCGTGACCTTGACTCCCAGCGACTCCATGGTGCGGCGGATCCCCAGATAGTGCTGCTCGGCTAATATCTCGGTCGGGGCCATCAGGGCGGCCTGGTAGCCGTTGCGGACCGCGATCAGCAGGGCGCACATGGCGACGACGGTCTTCCCCGACCCGACGTCCCCCTGGACGAGTCGGTTCATGGGGCGTGTCGAGGCCATGTCCAGGGCGAGTTCACCGACGACCCGATCCTGGGCGCCGGTCAGCGGGTATGGCAGGACGGCCCGGAGTTCCTCGATCGGGGCTGCCGTTTCCGCGAAAGCTGTGCCCTGCATCTTGTCCGCCTGGCGCTTGCGGACGGCGAGCAAGAGCTGGAGGCCGAAGAACTCATCGAAGACGAACCGGCGCTGGGCGGACAAGCGGGCGTCCTCGGTCTCGGGGAAGTGGATCGCGCGCAGGGCGTCCTCCAGCGGCGGCAGGTTTCGGCGCCCGCGCAGGTCCGGCGGCAGGGTTTCCTCGGCCAAGTCGCCATATTCTTCCAGGGCCGTCCAGACGGCCCGGCGGACGCGCGCCTGCAAAGCGCCCTCGGTGAGCGGGTAGACTGGCACGATGCGGCCCGACGAGAGAGCGTCCTTGTCGTCCTCGGGCGCCTCCCACTCGACATCTGTCATGTCCAAGCCGCCGCGCCCGGCCCGCGAGGACTTGCCGTAGGCGACGATCACTTTGCCGCGCAGCTTGTCGAACTGTTTCTTAAGATACCACTGGTTGAAGAAGACCAAGAAGGCGATGCCGCTGCGGTCGTCCAGAGCTACCTTGGTCAAGGTGACGCGGGAGCGGGTCGGGATGTTCTCGACACTGATCACCTTGCCGCTGATGGTCACCGACTCGCCGTGGCGGACGTCGCAAATGGGCTTGAAGTGGGTCCGGTCCTCATAGCGGCGCGGGTAGTGGCGCAGCAGGTCGCCGACCGTATGCACGGCCAGGCCCTTGCCCAAGGCGGCGGCGAACAGCTCGGTGACACCGGGCAGGCGAGTCACCAGGTCGTCCAGCGATCTTTCTTCCGGCTCCAGCGGCTCGCTTTCGGGCGCGCTGTCTTCGGCTAATTCTTTCACCTTCACGGCGCGTGTCACGGTGGCATTTCCAGACTGAAGCGGCTCAAACCCTACATCTAGTGAGCGAGCTGGTTAACAGGACATTATACGGGGTGAACGAGCCAAAAGTCAAGGCAGGCCCTCTTAAAGGGCCTGCCTCTGCGCTTTCCCGGCGTCTCAGCGCCTACTTACCCGCTAATCGCCGTCTTACGCGGCGTAATGACGACATACCGGTTCGGCTCGTCGCCTTCGGAATAGGTCTCGACATCTGGGTGGTCCACCAGGGCCGTGTGGATCAAGCGGCGCTCCATGGGGCTGAGCGCGTCTGTGATCGCCTCTTGGCCGGTCTTACCCACTTCGGCGGCCAGTTCGTTGGCGAACTCGGCCAGCTTGCGGGCGCGGCGGGCGCGGTATGAGTCGGCGTCCACGGTGACGCGGAGACGGTTGGCCTGGCCCTTGTTGGTCATCAGCATGACGAGATACTGGAGGGCGTCCAGTGTCTGCCCGTGCGAGCCAACCAGGAGGGAAGCGTCGGGGCCGGTGACGGCCAGCGTCAGCGTCTCGCGCTCCATCGACTCGGGTGCGGCTTCCGCCGTCAGCTCACCCAGGGTCAGCAGAGCTTGCAGATGGGCCAGCGCCTGCGCGCTGGCGATTTCGAGATCTGTTTCTGGCACGGCGTCGTCGTTTCCTCTCGAAGCGTTGAGTGACAACTCTCCAGCGATAAATCGCGGGGCTTCTACGGTCTTGTGTCGAGGCTGTATTGCCCGACAGCCATTGTTTCGTTCTGTTGCAAACTTGTGTATGCCGCGACACCAATCAGGTTGACTAGCTGATGTTACGCGGCGGCTCTTGGAGTGCTGGACCAGCGAACCCTGGACGAGTACTCGGGCGAGGGAATGGATTCACTCGCTCCACTCGGAGTTGCCCAAAGGGCAAAGGAGAAGCCTGGAAGGAAGCGGGTTTTCACGAGCAGAGTGCCGGGAGCTACTCCTGCACTTCTGGCCGTCTTCTGTCCCCGGTTTCACTGTCTCCTGGGCACGTCTGACGCGTAGAGAGTGAATTCATGCCCTTGTCCGAGCGCTCATCCGGACACTCATCCATCTGCCACAGCCACCGCGTAACATCAGTTAAGGTCTTAATCAGCGCCGCTTCTTTTTCGGGTGGACCTTCTTGGGCGCGATCACGCCCCGCGCGGTCGGCGCGGTGCCATTCCGCAGGGGCGACAAGTTGCTGCCCGCCGCATCTTCTTCTTCTTTGGCTTCGGCGAGGGACACGGTCCGGCCGGTGGAAACGCGGCGGCTGCCGTTCCCATTGCCATTCCCCTCACGACTCCCGTTCAGGGCAGGCCTCGACTGTCCGCCACCCGACCCGACGGGGAGCAGGGGGATGCGCTTGCTGCCGCCATCACCGCCGCCGCTACCCGCCGGGGGGGCGTCGCCGGCCCGCTTCCGCATGTAATATTTCTGCTGGGACGTGGACAGTATGTTGAAGATCAGGTAGTACAGGACGAAGGCCGAAGGCAGGTGATACTGGTAGAAGAAGTAAGTCGTCATGAAGGGCGTCATGATCGTCATCATCTTCTGCGTTTCGGCCTGCTGTGGGTCCATGGAGGGCTGGATCGTCATCCGCTGGGTGATGTACATCGAGCCGGCGTATAGGATGAGCAGGGGCCAGTCGGCTTGGCCCAGGTTGATGCCCAGGATGTTTGGAAACAGGTGGGCCAGCCCGCTGCCGATCCACAGAAACGTGCCGTGCGAGAACTGGTACTGGTACAGCCGGATCATGTAGTACAGCAGGTACATGATCGGGATTGTCGGCAGCATGGTGATGCAGCCCGCGGCGGGGTTGATGCTGTGTTCTTTGTACAGCTCCATCATCTTGCGGCCCAACAGCTCTTTGTCGTTCTTGTGCTTGGCTTGAAGTTCCGCCATATATGGCTGGAGCTTTTGCATCTCCTTCATCGAACCATATTGCTTGTTGGAGAGCGGCGTCAGGGCCAGCTTGACCAGGACGGAGACGAGCAGGATAGCGACGAAGTAGGACCAGGACTGGCGACCGGTGAGCGAGACCAGGAAGTCCATGACGTGATACAGGCCCGCGCCGAGGTTGTGGAAGGCGACAGTAAAAGACGACGGGGCGAGCACGGGTTGAATGAACGTGCTGTTCCATTTGTCCAGGGCATTACCAACGCGCTGGATCTGCGGCAGGACGGCCTGGTCGTCGGGGAACGTGTTGTGCAAAGTCTGGAGGGACTGGATGGCGGCGTTCTTGTCCGACAAGAAGTTTTCTTCCAGAACCGCCTGCTGCCGCAGGGCCTCGCGGGCGTAAGGCGTGTGGCTGTAGGTGCGGCTCTTAACGACCTGCTGGAATTGCAGCACGGCCTGATAAGCGCGGTTGTGAGCGATCTGGACTGAGCCAGCCGTGCGAGCGGCATGCGCTTCCGCCTGGAGGCGCATGGCGACTCCGTAAGCGGGCGGCGAGTTCGGGTCGCCGGGGGCCTGCGCGTTCACCACGGATCCCAATATCAAGAAAAGCGCCGCGCAGAGCAGTGTGCGTGAGGCGGCGAGATGGTTCTTCATCAATACTCCCAAGTATCTACCGTTATCTTTTTAGCCTTTATTTTACCGGATCGTAGCCGCCCGGATGGAATGGGTGGCACCGGCAGAGCCGCTTTGCGGCCATGCCCAGCCCCCGCAGAGAGCCGTACCGCAGGATGGCCTGGGCGGCGTATTCCGAGCAGGTGGGCCGGAACCGGCAAGCGGAGGGCGTCCAGCGCGAGATGTACCGCTGGTAGATACGGATGCAGGAGACCAAAACGTGCCGCGTCACGGAACCGCCCCCCGGAGCAGCCCAGCCTGGGCGACCAGGCCGTTCATTTCCGCCCTCAGCGCAGCGAAGCCGACGTCTGGGGCGGCCGTCCGGGCGACCACCAGAGCATCGTAGGGCCGGACGCTGACCGGCAGCAGGTGGAGCCGGCTGATCTCGCGCAGGCGGCGCTTCAAGCGGTTCCGATCGTGTGCGCGCTTGGCGATCTTCTTGCTGATGACGAAGCCGAGTCGCGAGTCCTGCCCCTCGTGCGGCGCGCGGAAGCGGACGTACAGGACCAGGTGAGCAGAGGCCCACGAGGTCCGCCGCTTGTAGACGGCCTGGAAGTCCCGGCTCCGTTTAAGGCGAGACCCGCGCGGCAGCATCGGCGTTTATATGCTCTTGGGGATGGTGACGGTGTGCGTCACGCACAGCTTGTAGCGGCCCTTGGCGCGGCGGCGCTTGAGGACGTTGCGGCCGTCCGGGGTGCTCATGCGCTCGCGGAATCCGTGCGTTTTCATCTTATGCCGGACGTTCGGCTGGTAGGGTCGCTTCATGGGTTCAGGTCCTTAGTTTTCGTGTGTCGGGCGAAATTCGTTGCCGATTATAGCACATCACGCGCCCATTTGACAAGGGCGGCGCGGCCTGCTTGACAGTCCGGTCGGGCCGTGATATACTGGGGAAACTTTAGGCGGGCCGAGAGTCACCTTCGGCGGGGAGCGATTTTCTTATGGCGGGATGGAAACTACGCAAGGATAAGGCACAGCCGGACGCGGAGCCGCAGGCGGCGGCGGAGGAGGCCACAGCAGGGCGCGGGGCGGAGATTTACAGCGCCCCGGTCGGGTTCGAGGAACACGACGAGGAGCAGTCGGTAATGGTGGGGTACGCGCCCGCGCCCAGCTTCAAGCCGGACATGGAGACAGGAGACGCCCCGCACTTTGAAGGTGAGGACGGCCCGCTGAAGCCGATGGACTACTCGGTTCCGTTCAACGAAGACCTGCTGCCGATGTCCGCTGCCCCCATCATCGCCGCACCGCCCCCGGACGACGTGGCGCCCCCAATCGAGGCCCCGCCCGCGGAGGCGGGGATGGCGACGCTGACGACGCCCTCCTTCGATACTTCGGCGGCGGCCCCCGGCGAGGAAGCCGGCGATTTCACTTCCACCCTCCGTATGAGCCGCGAGGAACTGGCGGCGGCCTTCACCCCGCCCGCGCCCACCGGCATCCCACCAGTCGCCCCGTTCATCATTGACGCCCCGCTGGTCGCCCCCCCCACCGAGGACGCGCCGCCCCGGCTGGTCGTCCGTATGGGGCGCCTCTCGGCGGCCTTCGACGTGACCAAGGAAGTGACGATCATCGGGCGACCCGACTCCGAAATGCACTACTACCCCGATATCGAGATAGACCTGGACGACGCCGTTTCACGCCGCCACGCCGAGATCATCCGGCGCAACGGCGCTTATTCTATCGTGGACACCGGCAGCACGAACGGCACGCTGCTGAATGGCGAAACGCTGCTCGCCCACGAGGAGCGGCCCTTGACACACGGCGACCGCATCCGGGTGGGCGAACGGACCGAGATCATCTTTGAGTGACTCCCCTGAGCCGCTGATTGTCGCGCAGAACGTCGCCAGCGTCTATGAGGGGCCGGACGCCGGCTCCGGGCTGGCCTCGCAGGCCATCCTTGGCGACCGCGTCCACGTCTCAGAGTCGCGGGGTGACTTTTGCCGGGTGACGACCGGGGACCGCTACGCGGGCTGGGTCGCCGCGCGCCTGCTCGCGCCAGCGCGTGACGATTCGGACTTCCTGACGACGACCATCGCGACACTCTTCGCCGACGTCTTTTCCGCTCCCGACGCGCGCTCCGAGATGCTGACCAAGCTGGTCGTCGGCACGCGGGCTGTCATTGCCCGGCGCCCGGAGGTCGGCGACTGGGTCCCCCTCCTGCTCCCAAATGACACGGTCGGCTACGTCCACAAGGTCAGCCTGAACTTGACGCACGCCCCCGCAGCCGCCGTGGAAACCCTGCGGGACCGAATCGCGCAGGAGGACCTGATCGCCGCTCTGGGCCGCAACATCGCCGAGACCGCCAAGCGCTTCATCGGCACCCCTTATCTGTGGGGCGGATGTACGCCGTTCGGGATTGACTGCTCAGGGCTGACGCAGCTTGCCTATAAACTAAACGGCATACAGCTCCTGCGCGACGCCGACATGCAGTTCGAGGACAAACGGTTCCGGCGGGTGGAGGAAGAACAGCCGCTCGAAACAGCGCTGCTGGAAGACGGAGACCTGGTCGTGTTCAGCCGCCGCGACGACAAAAAGCCGACCCACATCGGGCTGGCCCTGGGTGACGGCCGGTTTGTCCACGCGCGGGGCGGCCTTGGGGTGAGGATTGACGATTGTGACTCGCCAGAGTATGGGGGAACGTACCTGGGCGCGGTCCGGCTCTCACCGGACGCCGATTTTGTGGTCGAGGCCGCGTAGGAACGGGCTGGCCTCGATGACTCGGGACAGCGAATAGCGCTCACACCAGAACTGGAATCCGAGCAGTCCCAGAACGAGGACGCCCTGCCAGAGGGGGGCAAAGTAGATCGCCCCAGCGACGCCGAGGACGGCCCCGAAGGCATTGGCGCCGGTGTCCCCAAGCATTACCGAGCCGCCTGCGTCCAGCGGATACAAAATCAGGGCGAAGGCGAGGGCCGCCCAGAGCAGGAAGCCGATGGCAGGTGTGTGCTGGGAGAAGAGCATCGCGCCGACCGTCGCCGTGCCCACAAAGAACCCGAACAAGCAGCGGCCCGGCCGCAGATCCAGCAGGTTCAGGGTGTTGGCGGACAGCGCGATTAAAAGTCCCGCCAGCAGCGCATAGCCGGGTGGCCGGGGCGAAGAAATCAGGAAGCCCGCCGCCAGCCCGACCAGGCCGCCGCCGAGGGCCTTTGCCGCCCCGGTCGTCAGCCGACCCCGCCGCAGCGCGCCCAGATGGCCGGCGAACCCGCCGACCGTGCGGTCCCCCTTCAGATCGTCCAGCAACCCCAGCCCGCCGAAGCCCAGCGTGACCAAAAAGTAGACGGCGGCGAGGCTGGTGTGCAGCCCTTGCAGGAACCACTCGCTGCCGTAAAAGAATTCCCCGCCCAGAACGAAGGCCAGCCCGGCGATCATGGGGATGCGCCGCCCCTTGAAGTTGAGGCGGCGCAAGTCATAACGGCGGACGAGCCAGGCCGTGCCGCCCAGTCCGAAGGCAAGCGCGACGACCAGGATAAGGTAGTCGGGCAGGATCACTTCGTCATCGCCAGCGGCACGAACGTTCGGGCGCGGATGCTAACCGCCTGCGCGACGCGCTCGGCCACCTCGCGGAAGACCTGGGCGTAGGGGCCATTGGGGTTGGCGACCACGGAGGGCGTGCCCTCGTCGGCTTCTGCCCCGATTTCCAGGGCCAGCGGGATGCCGCCGAAGAACGGCACATCCAGCGCCTCGGCGGCCTGCTGCCCGCCCCCATGTGAGAAAACGTGGTGGCGGGAGTTGCAGGTCGGGCAGAGGAAATAGGACATGTTCTCGACGATGCCCAGGATCGGCACGTCCAGCCGCCTGAACATGGAGACCGCCTTGACGGCCACGGCGGCGGCGAGGTCTTGCGGGGTCATCACGACGACCGCGCCCGACAGCGGAATGGCCTGGGCCAGGGTGAGCTGGGCGTCGCCGGTGCCGGGCGGGAGGTCCACGATGAGGTAGTCAATCTCGCCCCACTCGACTTCCCGGAGGAACTGCTGGACGGCCTTGGCGACCATCGGGCCGCGCCAGATGACGGCCGAGCCACCAGGCTGCAAGAAGCCCATCGAGATGATCTTGACGCCGTACTGCTCGATGGGCAGCATCTTTTCCTTTTTCTGGTCCACCAGAGGCTGCTTGTCTTCGACGCCCATGATGATCGGGATGGAGGGGCCGTAGATGTCCGCATCCATCAGACCGACCTTGGCGCCCATCTGGGCCAGGGCGCAGGCGATGTTGGCCGAGACGGTGCTTTTGCCCACGCCGCCCTTGCCCGAGGCGATGGCGACGATGTTTTTGACGCCTGGAATCGGAAGGGCGGTGCCCTTGCCCGTATTGGCCCGCACCTTGGCGGTCATCACGATCGTGATGGTGCCGACGCCCTCGATGGCGCCGACTTCTTCGCGGCACATCCGCTCGATCTCTTCTTTGAGCGGGCAGGCTGGCGTGGTCAGTTCAACGGTGAAGGCGACGTCCGGCCCGGTCACGACCACGTCCTTGATCATATTGAGCGTGACGAGGTCCTTATGAAAGTCGGGGTCAATGACGCGCCGCAGCGCGCCCAGGACCTGGTCCGATGTGATTATCCTGTCTTGCGTTATAGCCATTGGGGGTACAATCCTCACAAAGATTGTACCCATTCCCGAAAGGCCCTGTCAAACCATGTCCCTCCTGAGTCGCTTCCTCCCCGCCCGCGCTTTTTCCCCTGCCCCCTCGGCGCCGGGCCAGTGGCGGTCGCTGCTGATCCCCGCCGTGGATCAGCCTTATTCCAACCGCGCCCTGGAAGTCGCCTTCCGGCTCGCCCAGGGGACGGACGCGCGCATCCAGCTGGCGTATCTGATCGAGGTGCCGCACATCCTGTCCCTGAACGCCGCCATGCCAGATGCCGAGTCAGTGGCCGCAAACGCCCTGCATATCGCCGAGCGCGCGGCCATCCCTTATAAAGTCAACGTCGAGTCGGTCATCTACCGGACCCGCAAGGCGCACGAGCGCATTCTGTCGCTGATCCCCGAGGGCAAGGTGGACCTGCTCGTCCTGGGCGCCCGCCCAGACCGCACGCGCGGCCTGCCCGGCGACATGGCCCGCGAGCTGTTCCTGGCCGCGCCCTGTGAGGTGATCGTGGACTATATCGCCAACGAGAAGTAAAAGGGGAGACCATGCTGGAAGACTACTTTGACTTTTTGACGCCGGACGACGTTCGTTTAAGAGGCAGCCGCATCGGGATCGAGACTGTCCTTTACGAACACATCTACCGCGCCCGCACGCCCGAAGAGATCCAGCAAACATTCCCGAGCCTCACTCTGGATCAGGTCTACGCGACGATCCTGTACCGCCTGCGGAACCAGCAGAGCGTTGACCGTTACCTCAGTCGGTGGCTTGAGTTCAGCCGCACAGCAAGGGCGGAGCAGGACCGGAACCCGCCGCCCGTTGTGGCCCGCTTGCGCGCCCTCAAGGCGGAGGCCGAAGATTCCGGCCTGTCCCCGGAGCGCTACCTGCGCGAGCAATCGGTAAGGCGAGCGCCAGACGAGGAGGAGCTTGTTGCCGCCTGAAGGCCCCGCACCCCCGCCATCGAGAGACCCCGCCACTCATTGAGTGGCGGGGTCATTTTGCTTAACGAGATTGTCCTGAAGACGGGCTATTTGGGCTTCCAAAGCGTGGGATCGTCGAACAGAGTATTGTCAGCGACACGGCGGGGGTGTGTGCCGTCCATATTGAACTCATAAAGATCGTAGCGAATGGCGCGGGTCTTGTCGGCCAGCGCCAAGAAGTGCTTGCCGTCTTGCATGACGAGAGGACTATGCAGAAAAGAATGCTCATTGGTAAGCTGGATCGGATGCTCGCCGTCACGGTCCATGGACCAAACCTCGTAGTCATAGGCGATGGCTGCATCAGAGATGTAGATGATGTGCCTACCATCCGGAGTGAAAACGGGTTCTGAACTGTGGCCATTCCGCGTCAGCGGCTTCGCGGGGTCTTTTCCAGTAAAGCCGACTTTGAAGATGTCCACTGTCGGTTCATTCGCCTCGCCATGATTGGCATCGAATACTATGGTCTGGTTGTCCGGCGCAAACCTCGGTGGAGAGACCATGTAGTATTCTCCGGAGGTCAGGCGGCGTACCCCAGTTCCATCTGAGCGCATAACGTAGATATCCCAATGATCCCAAGTCCACCCGCCCATGCTATAGGGACGGTGAAGGAGCGCCCGCGCAAAGACAATTTGGGTGCCATCGCTGGAGAAAGAGGCCATGTCATCATAAACCCCCACCGCGTTGGTCAGTTGCTTGTGAGTTTTGTCCACTGAAGAGTAAGTACAGATGTGGCTCACCGTAGACTCAGGGGATGCTGCTGTATAGATAATCCGGCGACCATCGGGCGCGAAAGCGGGTGCATCTTCTCGGGTCGAGGAGTGCCTCAGTTCACGGACTCTCGAGGTTGGCAGGTCAAGCGCGTAAATACCGCTGCCGCCATCACCCGCTGAATTGAAGAGGACACTCCTACTGTCGGAGGAGAGGTTAAATGAAACGTCTCTTTGCGCTTTGTCCTGCTGAAACAGTAAAAGCGCGCACAGAAGCCCAGCACCCACTAATGTCTTCAAAAGCAACATGCTTTTCATCTCCTGTTGATCTCGTATCCCTAGCCGATGTTACGAAGGCCCTGCCCTGAAGGATAGGTCTGGAGGGCCTGCGGCCAACCGCTCGGTGGGCCTACGTAACACGGTTTCCCCTTCTTCCGCCTGCCGGGCTGTCGGCGTCTTCGACCGCGAGATGGGTCGTTCGTGGCCCGGTCAGTGCCCTGCGTAACATCAGTTACTAACTGATGTTACGCACGGCGTTCGCCACGGAGTGAATTCCGAGGCTAGGAAAAACCCACCGTCCAGGAGACGGGAAGACAAGAAGGATGTGCATCCTGGGGCGTCCTACTCTTGCGTCCCCTGGACGCTGGACACTTGGCAGCCTCCTACTGACCATCAGGCCCGCGCACCTCCAGTGAGACGAGGCAGCGGCGGCGCGGGTCTACAATGCCCACGATCATTCTAGGTAGCCCCCGCCGACAGTATAGGCTGCGTCATCCCCAACGCGGCGCAGGTAGATGACGGCATCAGGATGACGGGTCCGCAGACTGGCGCGACCGATGATCTCATCGGGTGCCACCTCATAGTCACCGGAGAGTACATCGATGAGGAGAAAGTCGTCTGGGTTCTCCTCAGTCAGTCGCGCCGCGACTTGCGCTTCAAAGATTCTCTGGCCGCGCTCGATGGTGGTATAAAGCTCCGGTTCAGCGATCATGGCATTTTCCCCTTCTATATCCAGCCAACTTACAGGTCCAGCAGGATGGGCAGGATCATGGGTCGGCGGGCGGTCCTCTTGTACAGGAACTTGCCCACGGCGTCGCGCAGGTCCTGCTGGACGACTAGCCAGTCGTTGTCTTCTTCGGGCAGGTTCTTGATCTTCTCGATGATGACCTGCTTGATCTGCTCGACCAGCTCCTCCGACTTGTCCATGTAGACGAAGCCGCGCGAGATGACCTCGGGACCGGAGACGATCTCGCCGGTCTCTTGGGAGATGCCGACGACCAGCACCAGGAACCCGTCGGTCCCGATGTGCATCCGGTCGCGCAGGACGATGTCGCTGACGTCGCCGATGCCCATGCCGTCGATCAGGACGGCCCCGCTCTTCTCGACGCGGCCGATGACGCCGGCCACGTCCTCGCCGACCTCGACGATGTCGCCGATCTCCGCCCGGATGATGTCCTCGGGCGGCCAGCCCATGTCTTCGGCGATCTTGGAGTACATGTGCAGCATGCGGTACTCGCCGTGGACGGGCATGACGTACTGCGGCTCGACGATGTTGAGCATCAGCTTCAATTCTTCGGCGTAGCCGTGGCCCGAAACGTGGACCTTGGCGATGCTGTCGTAGAAGACGTTCGCGCCGCGCCGGAACAGGTGGTTGATGGTTCGGTACACGGCGTCCTCGTTGCCGGGGATGGCCGAGGCAGACAGGATCACCGAGTCGCCGGCCACGATCTTGAGCTTGCGGTGGTCGTCCACGGCGATGCGCGAGAGCGCGGCCATCGGCTCGCCCTGCGACCCGGTCGTGATGACGGTCACCTGCTGCGGGAAGTAGTCTTCGATCTCATCGGCCCGGATGCGCGTGCCCTCGGGGACGCGCAGATAGCCCATCTGCTGGGCCATCTCCATGTTGCGCTCCATCGAGCGGCCCATCAGGGCGACCTTGCGGCCATACTTGACCGAGTAATCAACGGCCTGCTGGACGCGGTGGACGTTGGACGCGAAGCAGGCCATGATGATGCGGCGCGGGGCGTCCTTGAAGATCGAGTCGAAGGCGTCCCCGACGATGCGCTCGGACTGGACGAAGCCGGGCCGCTCGACATTGGTGCAGTCGGAGAGCAGGACCAGAACGCCCTCCTGGCCGATGCGGGTCAGGCGGGCAATGTCGAAGAGCTGGCCGTCCACGGGCGTCTGGTCGAACTTGAAGTCGCCCGTGTGGACCAGCGTCCCGGCGGGGGTGTGGACGGCGAAGCCGACGGCGTCAGGGATAGAGTGGGCGACGCGGAACGGCTCGACGTCGAACGAGCCGACTTTGAACCGATCTTCGGCGCTAAAGGTGTGCAGCTTGGCCTTATCCAGCACTTTATACTCACTCAGCTTGCCCTTCGTGAAGCCGATAGTGAGGCGCGTCCCATAGACAGGGACATTGAGCTGGCGCAGGACGAAGGCGAGTGACCCGATATGGTCCTCGTGGCCGTGGGTCAGGATGATGCCTTTGACCATCTCCTTATGTTCGAGCAGGTACGAAATGTCGGGGATGACCAGGTCAACGCCGAGCTGGTCGGCGCCGGGGAAAGCCAGGCCACAGTCAATGACGAGGATTTCGTCGCCGCAGCGGACGGCAGTCATGTTCTTGCCGATCTCGCCGATGCCGCCGAGCGGGATGATTTGGAGTGTGCGGGTGCTTGTTTTGGCAGCCGCCGTGCCGGCGTTCGCTTTGCCGGCCCGTGTCTTGGTGTTTGGTGTTGTCATAGTGTGTTAATGATGGGCGGGGCGGCCTCAGCCGCGCAACAGCCCGTAGTCCTTCAATGCGGCGTGAATGAGGCCGCGCTCTTTTTCATTGGCTTCGACCAGGGGTAGGCGGACGCGGCTGGACGGCAGGACGTCCATCATCGCCAGAGCCGTCTTGGTCGGGACGGGGGACGGGGCGCTGAACATCGCTTTCGTGATGGGCAGCGTGCCCAGGTGAATGCGGCGGGCGGTTTCAAAGTCGCCACTGAAGAACGCCGCGTGCATCTTCTGAAGATCAGGGCCAACGACATGCGAGATGACGCTGACGTTGCCGACACCGCCCAGCGCGAGGATGGGCAGGTTGACCTCATCGGCCCCGCCGTACACCTGGAAGCCCTCAGGGGCGCCCGCGATGATCTCGCCGACCTGGTCCAGCAGTTTGCTGGCTTCCTTGACGGCGACGATGTTCTCGATTTGCGCCAATCGCAACACGGTGGCCGCTTCCAGGTTGACGCCGGTGCGGGCCGGCACGTTGTAAAGCATGACCGGCAGGGCGCTGGCCCCGGCCACGGCCCGGTAGTGCTGGTAGAGACCTTCCTGGGAAGGCTTATTGTAGTAGGGGGTGACAACTAGTAGGCCGTCTATTCCCACCTCCGAAGCCGCGTGCGACAGCTCGACGGTCTCGGCGGTATTGTAGCTGCCCGTCCCGGCCAGGACTTTGACTTGGCCCTGGACGGCCTTGACGACCGTCTCGAACATCCGCATCTTCTCGTCGAGGCTCAGGGTGGCGCTTTCCCCGGTCGTGCCGGTGACGACCAGGCCGTCCGAGCCGTGCTCGGCCAGCCACTGGGCCATGCGCGCGGCTTCGGGATAGTCCACATGCCCCGCCGCATCGAACGGCGTGATCATGGCGGTCAGGAGGCGGCCAAAGATCGGCTCGTTAGTTGCCATTTCTCTTCCTCAATAGGTCTTGCTCGACGAGGCTTTCGGCGATCTGCACGGCGTTGGTCGCCGCGCCTTTCCGAAGGTTGTCGCTGACGACCCAGAAGTTCAGGCCGTTCGGGTTGTCTAAATCCTGCCGGATGCGGCCAATAAAAGTCGTGTCCTTGCCCGCCGCGAACAGCGGGGTCGGGTAGGCCCGATAAGGATCGTCCCCGTCGGTCTCGTCCAGGACGGCGACGCCAGGGGCGCTCTGCCACAGGGCGCGCGCCTCGGCGGGTGTTAGGGGCTGCTCGGTCTCGACATAGACCGCCTCGGAGTGGCCGACGAAGACCGGGACGCGGGCGGCGATCAGGGGCGTGATGCGGAGGGTGTCGTCGCCCATGATCTTGTGCGTCTCGTGGACCAGCTTCATTTCCTCCGACGTGTAGCCTGCCTCGTCGAAGCCGCCGATCTGCGGGATGACATTGGCGGCGATCTGGACCGGAAAGACCGGGCCGGTCGCGGCGACAGCGCGGCCCGCCGCCAGTCCGACGTTTTGGTCTTGGAGTTCTTCCACCGCCGCCCCGCCCGCACCGGACACGGCTTGGTAGGTGGCGACAAACACGCGCGTGACCCGCGCAGCATCGTGAAGAGGCTTCAAGGCCAGGACGAGCTGGACGGTCGAGCAATTCGGGTTGGCGATGATGCCATTATGCCGCTTCAGTGCTTCGGCGTTGACTTCCGGCACGACCAAAGGGACATCGGGGCGCATCCGAAAGTCGCCCCCGTTGTCTATGATGACTGCGCCGCGCCGGACGGCTTCGGGGCCGAAGGTGATGGCAGCGCCCTTTTCGCCTTCCGTGCCGGCGAACAGGACGACGTCCACGCCCTCAAACGCTGCGGGCGTTGTGACTCTGACTTCATAGTCACGGCCGTCCACCGTCAGGGTGCGGGCGCTGCGGGCCAGGACGACGATGCTCTTGGCGGGAAAGCGGCGCTCGGCGAGGACGCGCAGCATTTCTTTGCCGACCGCACCGGCCCCGACGACGGCGACGTTATACTCAATCATGGTGCCTCGGCTCCTTTGTTAGCTCCTTCATTAGTTCCTTCATTGGTTCCTTCATTTGACCCGCATCTCCGGCATGGCGATGATCCGGTGCAGGCGCTCGCACAGCGACTCCAGCAGGGCCGTGTCGGCGGCGGCAGCTGCCCCGTTGTGGAAGTGCAGGCCCTCCTGCGAGACGTCCTCGGTCAGCAGGACGATGGGGATGCGCGCGGCCTCGTCCTCGGCCTTGAGCGCCGAAAGCAGGTCGAACAATTCCCGGTCCGAGGTGGCCGAGTCGAGCAGGATCAGCGCGGGCGACTCGGTGATGACATACGCGACGGCTTCGGGCGCTGTTTCTACTAGCTGGAGCGTGATCCCCTCGGCCTGTAGTTCAGAGGCCGCCTGCGCCAGATCCCGGCCGACGGGCGCGTCCCGCTTGCAGACGGCCAATGCCTTGTCGCAGCCGGGCCGCATTTCGAGGGCGGCCCCGATGACGGACAGCAGCTCGGCCTGCGAAAAGGGCGTTTGCAGGAACGAAAACGCGCCCATGACGAGTTCCCCGCGCGCAGGGTCGCCCAGGATGGATAGGACGATGACCGGGATCGGCGAAGTAGCGCGATCCGCCTTCAAGGCACGCAGGGCGCGCAGACCCTCCATGTCGGGCATCATCATGTCGAGCGTCACGGCGTCGGGCTTGTGCAGGCGCGCTTTCTGGTGCGCTTCTTCGGCGTTTGCGGCCTCCAAAGTGCCGTAGCCGCGCCGGTGGAGGGCATGGCGGATCAAGCCGCGGACGTAGGAGTCGTCGTCCACGATCAGCACCAGGCCGATACCCCGGTCCGGCAGGGCGACCGGGGTGGGGCCGGACCCGCCGGCCGCCTCCAAGAAAAGCGGCAGAGTGAAATAAAAGCGGCTGCCCCGGCCCGGCTCACTTTCCACCCAGATCGCGCCGCCCAGAAGCTCGATGATGGTCTTGGCGATGACCAGGCCCAGGCCCGTTCCGCCCGCCTCACGCGTGCTGGAATTGTCGGCCCGGAAAAACTTCTGGAATAGCTTGGGCTGATCCTCGTCTGAAACGCCGATGCCGCTGTCGGCGACGCAGGTCGTGACGCTGGCCTCGCCGGTCACTTCCAGACTGACCTTGACCCAGCCACCTTCTGGGGTATACTTGATGGCATTGCTGACGAGGTTGGCGAGCACCTGCGTGACTTTGTCGGTGTCCCCCCGCACGGAGGGCAGCGTTTCGGGCAGACTGGCGTCCATACTGATCTGCTTCTCGTCGGCGGCGGCCTTCATCAGCCGCAGGGTGTCCGAGACGATGCGGCGATAGTCAATCGGCTCGTGCCGGATCTGGATGCTGCCCGACTCGATGCGCGAGATGTCTAAAATATCGTTGATCAGGTTGGAGAGCCGCGTCGTGCTGCTCTGGATGATGCCCAAAAATTCCGACTGAAGCTCGGAGATCTCGCCGGTCGCCCCGGACAGCAGCAGGTCCGTGTAGCCCTTGATACTGGTGAGCGGCGTCCGCAGCTCGTGGGAGACGACCGAGATGAAGTCCGTTTTCATCTTGTCAAGCTCTCGCTCGCGCGTCACGTCGCGCAGGACCAAGATCCGACCGATGGTCTCCTGCCCGTCTTCCCCCTGGACGGGGGCCGTGTAGAACTGCAAAAAGCGCTTGTTGGTGCCGTCGAGCGCGATGATCTCCTCGGCCACCCCGCGCTCGTCTTGGACGTTGCCGGGCAGCAATGCGGCCAGCCGGTCGCTCAGATGAGCCAGCCGCTCCAAAAGCAGCGGCGGCGCTTCCTCCACCGCATGGTGCAGCAGGGCCTCGGGCCGGCCCCCAAGCAGCTCGCCGAAGCGGCGGTTGATCAGCACGAAGCGGCCCTGCCGGTCCAGCATGGCGATGCCGTCGTTCGCGGCATTCAGCACCGACTCGAAGCGGTGGTTGAGCGTCGCCAGCACGCCGTTCTGCTCGCGCTGGGCGCTCTCGCGCTCGGCAATGACGTCCGCCATATGGTTGAAGGCGCGGGCCAGATCCGCGAACTCGTCGCCCGTGCTTGCGATCACGCGGGACTGGTAATCGCCGTGCTCGATCCGCTCCGCGCCCCGCCGGAGCTGCCCCAGATGCAGCGTAATTGGGTGAGTCAAGAGGCGGCCGATGATCACGGCAGGGATGAGGACCACCACCATGCCCAGAGCATAGTCCCGCAGCCGGATCTCGTCGCCTTCCAGATGGATCAAGACGATGCCGATCAGCAGCATGAAGGCCAGCGGGACCAGATAGGCCAGCACGATCCGATTTGCGATTTTACGACCGAACGACATCGTGTTCTACTGCGAAGTTATTTCAAGAAAGCCGGTACAAGAACGCGCGTATGTTCCCACTTATGTTCCCATCTGCTCTCCCCCAAACGTCTTTAGGATACCCGAAAACCCGAACAATCGTGGTCGTCCCGACTTACAATGAGGCTGACAACCTGGAAAAAGTCACTTGGGAGGTGCTGAAGCAGCCCGCCCGCGTGGACCTGCTGATCGTGGACGACAATTCCCCCGACGGCACCGGGCGAATCGCCGACGCTTTGGCAGCATCCCCCGAGGCCGAGGGCCGCGTCTACGTCCTGCACCGGGCGTCGAAGGAGGGCCTGGGCCGGGCCTACCTGGCCGGCTTCGCCTGGGCGCTGGCGTCGGGGTACGAGGCCGTCGTGGAAATGGATGCCGACCTGTCGCACGACCCTTTGTATTTGCAGAGCATGGTCGAAGCCGGCCGCGAAGCGGACGTGGTCATCGGATCGCGCTATTTGAACGGTATTTCGGTCATCAACTGGCCCCTGCGCCGCATCCTGCTTTCCTGGGGCGCGAACTGGTATGTGCGGACGGTGACGGGGCTTTCCGTCAACGACTGCACGAGCGGCTACCGCTTATACCATCGGCGGGTGCTGGAGGCCATCAAGCTGGACGCGGTGCGCTCCAACGGCTACTCGTTCCAGGTGGAAATGACGTTCCGGGCGCAGCTCGCCGGCTTTCAGATCGTGGAAGTGCCGATCATTTTCATGGAGCGCCGCGCGGGCCAGTCGAAGCTGTCCAAGGGGGTCGTGTGGGAGTCGCTGCTGATGCCCCTGCGCCTGCGTTGGCGGGAGCGGCGGCTGCGCCATGAGATGAGTCAGTCTGGTTCTGGCCCCGTGTAGGGGCAGGGCTTGTCCCTGCCCCTACACGCTGAAACAGGAGGGCCTCGAAAAGACCCTCCTCTGAAAGTATTCCCCACCGAGCGTCGCAAGCGGCGTCAATGAAGCCATGTGCGATACCCCCGTCAGCGCCTTAGCCGCCTGTCCTCAGGCCCTTGCCGGCCTTCACCAGCGCTTGACCCAGATGCTCCAGCTTGGCGGCGTTATTGCCCTCGGCATGTCCGGCAGTGCGGGCTGTTTTTACATATCCTGTGACAAACAAAACTGAGGGGGCTAAGAGCTTCTGGCGGCCATGCCCCGATCACAGCAGATGCTCCAGTCCATAAACCAACTCGCCGCCGTTGGCGGCTAGAATTGGCGCATGACGGACGGCGAGGAGGACGCCGGGCATGAAGGATTTGCGGTCGATCGAGTCGTGCCGCAGCGTCAAAGTCTGGCCCAGGCCGCCGAAAATGACCATCTGGGAGGCGACGAAGCCGGGCAAACGGACGGAGTGGACGGGGACATCCCCCACCCCCTTGCCCCCGCGTGAGCCTGGTATCTTCTCGAAGGCATCGGAGGGCAGTGGCGTAGGAGTGGCGTTCGCCCGGCCCTCGGCGATCATCTCGGCGGTCTTAGCCGCCGTTCCCGAGGGCGCGTCCAGCTTCTTCTCGTGGTGCATCTCGATGATCTCGGCGTCTGGCATGTGCTTTGCGGCCATTTTGGCGAACTGCATCATCAGGACCGCCCCGATGGCGAAGTTCGGCGCGATGAGCGCGCCGTGGCCGTGACGCCGGCACAGGTCACGGACGTGGGCGATGTCGGCGGGAGACAGCCCGGTCGTGCCGACGATGGGGACGACATGGGCCGCCAGCGCGGCCTCGATGTTGCCCATGACAGCCTCGGGGACCGAGAAGTCCACCAAGGCCATTGGCTGGGTTCGGGCCAGGGCATCGGCGAGGCTGTCGCCCTTGTCCACTTCGGCCACCAGGGCGAGATCCGAAGTAGCCCGAACGGCGGCGACGACTTCGAGACCCATGCGGCCCGATGCGCCTGAAACGGCGACCGTGATGCGCTCCGTCATTCCGCCGCCTCTTGCCCGCCCTCGTCTTTCGTGACCGTCGCGCCGTCCTTGGTGAACGGGCCGACGGTCGCCATGGCGTACTCGTCGCGCCCAAACAGGTAGTCGGTCACTTCGACGATGTCGTCCAGGGTCACGGCGATGATCTTGTCCATGATCTCCTCGACCGGGATGACGCGGTCGTAGGTCAGCTCGTTGCGCCCGATCCGCATCATGCGCGAGTTCATGCCCTCCTGGCTCATCACGATGGAACCCCGGAACTGGTTCTTGGAGCGGTCCAGTTCTTTCTGGGTGATGTTGTTCTTGTGGACGTTCTTGAACTCGGCCCGGACCAGGTCAATCACCTGGGCGGCCGTCTTGGCGCTGGTGCCGGAATAGACGCCGAAGTAGCCGCCCTCGCGGTAGGACTGGGAGTAGGAGCCGACCGAGTAGGCCAGGCCGCGCTTTTCGCGGATCTCCTGGAACAGCCGGCTGCTCATGGAGCCGCCCAGCACGTTGTCCAGGATGGACAGCTTGTACTTGTCGTCGGAGAGCTGCGAATAGCCGGGCGCCCCGATGACGAGGTTCACCTGCTCGATGGGCTTCTCGATGTAGATGGTCTCGGGCGTGAATACGGGCAGCGTGTCCGGCATGCGCCAGTCGCTCTTGCTGCCCTTCAGGTGCCCGAAGCGCTCGCGCACCATCGCCACGATCTCGTCGTGGTTCAGGTTGCCCGCCGCCGCCACCACGATGGTGTCGGGCGTGTAGTGTTCGGTCATGTAGCCCTTGAGGTCGTTCGACTTCAGGCCCGACACCGTTTCGGGCGTGCCGATGATGCTCTTGCCGAGCACATGGCCGGGCCACAGTGTCTGCGCGAACATGTCATGGACGAGGTCGTCCGGCTCGTCGTCGCGCCGCTTGATCTCTTCCAGGATGACGTTCTGCTCGCGCGCCAGTTCTTCGGAATCGACGTTGGAGTTCAGGAACATGTCGGCGAGGACATCTACGGCCAGGGGGACATGTTCGGAGAGAATACGGACGTAGTAGCAGGTGCTTTCTTTGGATGTGAAAGCGTTGATGTCGCCCCCGACCGAATCGATCTGGTCGGCGATCTGCAGGGCGGTACGCGACGGAGTCCCCTTGAACAGCATATGCTCAATGACTTGCGAGATGCCCCGCAGTTTGTCGGACTCGTCGCGCGCCCCCACCCCGACCCAGATCCCCAGGGCCACCGACTGGACATAGGTGATGTTCTCGGTGACGATACGGACACCGTTGGGAAGCACTTCGCGTTGTATCATAATGGGTGAACAATCCTCGCAGTTTATTTGTCGTCTTTAGTATACCCGCTAACGGTACGAGGGCCGGTCTAGTTCCTGAAATCCTCGGCGCGGGCGGCCAGACACCGGACGGACTGGGGGGTTTGCTTTCCCGAAGCACGGGGGTTACCCCACTCAAGCCTTACCCCGCTCAAACCCTCAGCCCCGTGGGTTCAGCCCTGCCGTTTAGGACAGAGGACTTATGCAAGAGGTCTATTGTCCTTTGACCGGAAACAGGCGGTGGAGAACTATTCTCTACCGCCTGCTCCCTATCCTGCCGGACGCCGCGACTCGCCTACATCTTTCCCATCGCGCCGCCCATCGCCCCGGCCATTCCCATCGGCTCGGCCTTGACGCCGCTGCCGTTGGCCTCGCCCAAGATACCGTCAGTGGACTGCAACCGCTCCCACGGGGGGCGAGTAGCGCAGGAGGGGTCCACGCCGGCCAGCATCATGCCCTGGCCGTTCGACTCG
>JANOOM010000253.1:0-5495 GCA_031421335.1 Armatimonadota bacterium | reverse complement strand
GGCTTTTTCCATGTCTTAAAGCACGTTCAGGAAGTCTTTCGATTCGTCGAACTTATGGCAGGTTTCGGTCTCGACGGCCTCCCAGAGTGCAGGCGAGAAGGCCAGCCACTTTTCCACTTCGGGGGCCAGGGCGGGGACGAGGAAATCCCCGGCATTGCCTAGTGCCAGCCGGCGGGCGACGTAGTCGGCGGCCTGGATCGTCGCGGCCAGCTCGAAATACTCTTTGGCGAAGACGGGCTGGTGGTGCAGCGTGATCATCGCCGTCAGCGACAGGGGCAGGTTCCACTTCTCGGCGATGCGCTTGCCGACCAGAGCATGGCCGACGCCTAGAGCGGTCTTTTCTGCTTCCCACACGGAGATCTTGGCGGCGGCGGCCAGCTTGATGGCGATGGCGTACTGGTCGGGGAAATACTGGTCCAGGAACAGCTTACCGATGTCGTGCAGCAAGCCGCCGACGAAGACCTCCTCGATGGACTTGGCGCCGATGCTTTTGCGCCGGGCGATGACGCCTGCCGCCGCCGCCACGCCCATCGAGTGCGCCCAGAAGGCGTCCCGGTCCAGGGCGGTCTTCTGGCCGCGCGCGTCGAAGGCGTTGAAGACACCAAGCGAGGTGGTCAGGTTGCGGACTGTATTGAAGCCCAGGATGACGACGGCGTTGGTGATGGTGGCGATTTTGCGCGGGAATCCGTAGTAAGAAGAATTGACCAGGCGCAGGACTTTGGAGGCCAGCGCCTGGTCGGCGGAGATTAAGCGGTTCAAGTCGCTGGCCGAGGTCGTCGGGTCGTTGATGGTCTGCATGACCCGCACGATGACGGTGGGCAGGGGCGGTAGGTCCTGCAGCTCGTCTTCGATGATACGCAGCAGGCGCTCCTGCTTCAGCTTGGTTTCGATTAAAGTCGGCACGTCCAGTCCTCAGTTCACGGGATAAGAAGCGACACAATAAGAAGTTCTGTCGTCATTATCGGCAGGCGGGGGGGCGAACTAGAGGAGCGGGGCCGGCTACTTTACCAGGGCCAGGATAGCTTTGAACTCGGCGGAGCCGGCCTCGCGCAACAGCTCATAAACGGCGGCCTCGGCGGCGCATGGTAGGACAGCACTGTCGCGCATCCGCTCCATGCCCAGCTTGTGCTTTTCCAGAGTGCGCGAGGAAACGGCATCGGCGGCGACATGGACCTGGTAGCCGCGATGAACGAGGTCGAGGGCCGTCTGGGAAACGCAGATATGGGTCTCGACGCCGCAGAGGAGGATCTGGCGACGACCCGACGCGGCGATGGCGTCGAGGAAGCGAGGCGCACCCACGCACGAGAAGCACATCTTATCCAGGGCAACGCAGGCGGCAGGATCGGCAAACGCCTGCACGACTTCGGGGACAATGCCGCCCATACGCTCGACATACTGGACCGTTGATAAGATCGGCACACCCAGAATGGCCGCCGCTTGAATCAACAGCCGAACATTGGCGACCAGGCGTTCGCGGTCGTGGATGCCCCGCAGGAACGGCTCCTGCATGTCCACGACGACCAGCAGGGTGTCCTCGCGGGCGAGGATATGGGGGTGGCGCGTGTCGGACATGGGATCAGATCTCTCAGGCGGGCGGCGGGGCGCAGGAGGCGCGGGTGATCAGGAGACCGGGCAGGGAGACATCTTGGGCAGCCTCGGACGCAGTGGCCTGGGTGTCGTGCGCCTGATACAGAGCGGCGATAGCTGCCCGAGCGATCTCGGGGACGGGCTGGCGCACGACCGTCAGAGGAGGGGTCAGGGCTTCCGCCAGGCGCGGCGTGTCGCCGAAGCCGGCGAGCGAGACCTGCTGGGGAACGCGCAGACCCATCTCGGCGAGTATTTGGGTCGCCACGGCGGCGACGTTCTCGTCGCTGCAGACCAGAGCGGTGGGAAGGCTGGCTCGGTCTGCCTCGGGCCGGTAAAGCCCCGTGATGACGCGCCGGATCTGGTCGCGCTCGGTTAGCGTCTTCATGGTGTCGTAGGGCTGCCAGAGGACTTGCGCGGGATCGGACTCTTGAGCGGCCCAGGCCGCATGCAGACCCTGGAGGCGGCGCTGCGTGACGCGCGGGGTGGCGACAGGGGCTAGCAGGACGATCCGGCGGTGGCCAAGGCCCCATAAGTAGTCGCCGAGCAGCCGGCCCGCGCCCGCGTTGTCCAGGTGGACCTGCGCCAGATCGCGCGGCGGGTTGTCCACCTCGCCCACCATGACGCAGGGGATGCTGGCGCTGGCCGCCTCCCGCGGCAGCAGGACGGAAGACAGCAAGAGAAGGCCCATCAGACCGAGCGAGTCCAGCCGGGGCAGATCATCGGCGTTCAGCAGGCGCAGGCCGAAGTCGTCCTCGGCCTCCGCCCCCTGTTCGCGCGCATATTCGCGCAGCGCGATTTGCAGGTTCTGGACGAGAAAAGCGCTGTACGGGCTGTAGTCCGAGTCCCAGACTCCGATGAACTGCTCCGTGTGCTGGCGGCGCAGGCGGCGGCTGCCGCGCGGCCGGCCCGACCGGACGGGAGTATAATTCAGCATCTCGGCGACTTGCAGCACTTTGCTGCGCGTGCTATCGCTCACAAAAGTGCCGTTGTCTCGCCCGCTTAACACGGTCGAGACGACGCTCGGCGAGACGCCGGTCCGTTCTGCGATGTCCTTTAATGTGACGGGCATGGTTTGTTATCCGTGATTATACACGAAATGTCAGCATTTCCATCTCCTCGAACGAAATGGGACCGATAAGCATGGGCCGCGGCTACAGCTTGCCTAGTTCTTTGAGGCTGTCCACAGTGCCCTGCACCTTCGCCGCCGACTCTTTGATGCCCGCCAGCTCGACATCGGTGAGCGGAGCCAGCGCCATCAGGTCGTAGACTTCTTCCACGCCGCCCGCGCCCAGCAGGGCGGGGACGCCGAAGTAAAGTCCGGAAACGCCGTACTGGCCGTCCAGCAGGACGGTGGAGGCGAGGATGCGCTTGCGGTCCAGCAGGATGGCCTCGACCATCTCGGCCGTGGCGACGCCGGGCGCGTACCACGCGCTCGTGCCGATGAGGCCGGTCAGGATGCCCCCGCCCTGCCGGGTGTCGTCCTCGATCTTCTGGAGCTGCTCGCCGGTCATCTTGCCCATGTCCACCCACTTCTGGACGGGGATGCCGCCGACGGTGGTCAGGCTGCGGACCGGCACCATCTGGTCGCCGTGGCCGCCCAGGACATACGCCTGTACGTCCTCGACGGAGACGCCGACGGCGGCCGCGATGTAGTTGCGGTAGCGGGTGCTGTCCAGGACGCCTGCCTGCCCGATGACGCGCGCCGAGGGCAGCCCGGACGCCTTCAGGGCGACGTGGCACATGGCGTCGAGGGGGTTCGAGACGACGATGTAGACCGCTTCGGGGGCTTGCCTGAGCGGCCTGAGCGGCGACGCTCGCCACAATGTCGGCGTTAACGGCCAGCAGATCCTCGCGGGACATGCCCGGCGTCCGGGGCCGGCCCGACGTGATGACGACCACGTCGCTGTTCCGGGTGTCGGCGTAGTCCGAAGTGCCCTTGATGCGCCCGTCGTAGCCAATGATGGGCGAGACTTGGTTGAGGTCCAGGGCCTTACCCTGCGCCATGGAGCCGGTCTTGCGAGGCCGCTCCAGCGTGAGGTCGTCAGGCAGGTCCAGCAGGACGATGTCCGAGTAGCCCTGCTGTGCGACATGGAATGCGACCGTCGCGCCGACATTGCCCGCGCCGATGACGCTGACTTTTTTCTTTCCGGAAGCCATTTTAGTTTAGTATCTTTCTCTTGAGTGATTAGGGAAGCAGGGCAGAGACCGTGACCGGTCCGGGCGCAGCCAGCGGCTGGAGGATCTCGCCGCCCTGGTGGATGGTCTTTTCGCGGTAGCCGAAGCCGTGCGGCTGTGTCTCGTCCGGGACGGGCTGGCGATACACTTCGATCTGCGCCGGCTCCTGGTCAACATTGATGATCCAGTAGTCTGTGACGCCAGCGAGGGCGTAGAGGCTCGCCTTGGCGCGGCGGTCGTAGGTGAGCGTCGTGTCCGAGACTTCCACGATCAGCGCGGCTTCAGTTAGCCCTCGACCGAAGTAGTCACGGACGCTCCCGCGAATGATCGCAAGGTCCGGCTCCGGGTCGGTCGCCCGGCCGATGTCAAACGGACACTGTACGCTCACAAAGAAGTCGCCGCCAAACACTTCTCGAAAGACCTCGCCGGCGAGTGTCAGGACGCTCCGATGCAGATCGCCCATCGCCGGCATGGCAAGTATCGCCCCCTCCACCAGAATCGCGCGCCGCCCTTCAAACAGGCCCATGTCGCCGATCTGGTTGAACTGCTCTCTTGTCCAGCGATAAGGCTGAGGAATCCATTCCTCAGCCCCTTCTGCCGCTATGGTTAGCTCGCGCTCGGCGACGGCCATCTTTCGCTCCTCAGCTAGCCCGCCTGCATCTTGGCGATGATGGCGTCGGCCATCTCGGCCGTGCCGACCGCTGTGGGGTCGTTGCGATCGGGCTTCATGTCGTAGGTGACGCTTTTGCCCTCGGCGATGACGTCCGAGACGGCTTTTTCCAGGCGCGCGGCGGCCTCGTCCTCTTCGAGGTACTTGAGCATCAAGAGGCCGCTCAGAATGAGGGCGGTCGGGTTGACCTTGTTCAAGTTCTTGTACTTGGGGGCCGAGCCGTGCGTCGCCTCGAAGAGCGCCATGTCCGCGCCGATGTTCGCGCCAGGCGCGACGCCCAGGCCGCCGACGAGGCCGGCGCAGAGGTCGGAAAGGATGTCGCCGTAGAGGTTCTCCATGACCATGACGTCATAGTTCTCGGGCTTCTGGACGAGCTGCATGCACATGGCGTCCACGAGCCACTCGTCGTACTCGACGCGGCCCTCGTAGTCTTTGGCGACTTCGCGGGCCATCTCATAAAAGAGGCCGTCCGTGTATTTCATGATGTTGGCCTTGGCGACGGCCGTGACCTTCTTGCGGCCGTTCTCGACGGCGTATTCAAAGGCGGCCTTGACGATCTGGCGCGACCCGGTACGGGAGATGGGCTTGATGGAGATGGCCGAGTCCCGGCGGATCTTACCGCCCGCCATGTCAATGATCTGGCCGGCCTCGGCGCTGTCCACCGGGTACTCGACGCCCGCATATAGGTCCTCGGTGTTCTCGCGGACGATGACCAGGTCCACGTCGGTGTAGCGCGACCGGACACCCTTATAGGACTTGCAGGGGCGGATACAGGCGTACAGGTCCAGTTCTTTTCGCAGGGCGACGTTGACCGACCGGAACCCAGTCCCGATGGGTGTGGTGATGGGGCCTTTGAGTGCCACTTTGTTCTTGCGAATGGAGGCCAGGACGTTGTCCGGCAGCGGCGTCCCCGCCGTCTCCATGATGTCCACGCCTGCCTCGACCACGTCCCACTCAAAGGCGACGCCGGTGCCTTCCAGAACACGCCGGGTCGCCTCGACCAGCTCCGGCCCGGTGCCGTCGCCACGAATCAGAGTCACTTGATACGCCAAATTACTTGCCT